>NZ_JAZKMA010000002.1:0-218622 GCF_056498065.1 Celeribacter sp. SCSIO 80838 | reverse complement strand
GTAGTAATTTGCCGTGCCTGTGCCGACCACATGTTGTTCGTCGAACAGGTTGCTGACATGCAATTCCAGATCGGTGTTCTCCGCAATTTCATAGCCGAAAGAGGCATCGAACAGTGTTGCGGCATCGCTTTCGGCGGAGTTGGCCGCATTGAAACAATAAGACCCGACATAGCGTGCGCCGAGGCAAAAGGTCATGTCGCCGCGCGCGCCATCCCCCGGAACCGTATAGGTGCCCCAGATCGAGGCGATATGGTTCGGGGTCGAGGAAAATTCATTGCCGATGATGTTTTCGTCATCATCTTCAACGACTTTGGATTTGAGATAGGAGTAAGAGGCGATCAGGCTCAGTTGTTCGCTCAGCTCGGCCTTGGCTTCAAGGTCAAGGCCCCGGACGCGACTTTCGCCGATGGTTTGGCGTTCGACCGAGCCGTCGCCCTGCACCACAGCGATGGTGACGTTTTCGCGGGTCAGATCATAGATCGCGGCGGAGAACAGTGCGTTCATCCCGACGGGCGCATATTTCACCCCAATCTCATATTGCTCGCCACGCTCCGGTTCGACGCCGATGCTCGGGGGCGCAACGGATTGCACATAGCTCGCATAGGTCGAGATTTCATCCGTGAGCTTGTAGGTCAGAGCAACGCGATAGGAGGTTTCCGAGAAGTCGTCGCTGTTGTCATAAGCCACGCCCCAGCTTGTGCCGTTTGCCGACAGGTCGAGCCAGTCGTGGCGCATGCCGAAGGTGGCGATGATCCGATCGTCGAACGACAGGTTCTGGGTCAGGAAGATCGACTTCGTGGTATAGTCGCTTTCCCCATCGCTATAGACATAGGGGGCGCTCGGAGCGCCGGAATAGACGGGGGCGTCGATGTCGATGCCGGAGGTCAGCCCGTAAATGCCCGAGGAGGTGGTCGAGGCATCGCGATACTCGACGCCAGCGACCGTGCTGCTGTCGATAGTGCCGAGTTGCGTTTCATATTTCAGGATCGCATTGCCGATCAATTCCTCGGCCGTTTGATCTGTACCGAAATAGTAGCGAGACAACTCGGTGCCGGTCCGCCCAGCGTAATCGTAGAGGTAGATATAGCCGAAATCGTCGTTCAGATCGCTATAGCGCAGATTGGCGTTGAGGCTCAGACCGCCTCCGAAATCATGGGTCAGAAGGCCGGTGATCGAGGTCCGTTCCACATCGTGATAATTGAAGTCCGGCTCGCCGAAGAAGTCGCTGCGATCATAGTCTTGATCGAGGGGATACCCGCCGCTGTTGGGTGTGCCCTCGCGTTTCAGATAGTCCAGGATCACGCTTAATTCGGTATAGTCCGAAGGCTGCCAACTCAGTCCGCCCATCAGGAAGGTCTCATCATCCTGCGAATAGTCATAGTCGAGCGCGCTCTCCTTGACCTTGCCGGTAAAGCGATAGGCCAGGGCCGATCGCCTTTGTCGCCTTTCTCTCCGGTCCGATCTCTGCACGGCTCATGCAGCGTTCCGGTGCCGGGAGCGGCTCCGGTCTCATCCCTGCCGCACTCACCGGCGCGCTTCTGGTGATCATAGCCGATTATGCCGGACAGTTCCTTTTGTCTGCGCGCTACCCGGTGGGCATCGTCACCGGCGTTTTGGGCGCGCCTTACCTGATTTACCTCATTATGCGTGACAATCGCAGGAGTGCCTCATGAGTTCTGTCTCCTCTTTCGATATTCGCGACCTGCGTGTGGACTACGGAGATCGCCCCGTGCTTGATGGTATTGATCTGAGCCTCGCGCCGGGGCAGATCACCGCGATCATCGGGGCCAACGCCTGTGGAAAATCGACGCTCTTGCGCGCCATGTCGCGGCTTTTGACGCCTGAACGCGGGGAGGTTCTTTTGGATGGCAGGCCCGTCCATCGCACAGCACCACGCAAACTGGCGCAACGTCTCGGGCTTTTGCCGCAATCCCCCCATCGCGCCCGAAGGGATCACGGTGCTTGATCTCGTGAGCCGCGGCCGTCACCCGCATCACGGGCTTTTCGCCCGTTGGACCGCAGAGGATGACGCGGCCGTCGCAGAAGCTCTGGAGGCCACGGGCACAGCCGCTCTGTCTGAGCGTCCGGTCGAGGCGCTGTCCGGCGGGCAGCGTCAGAGGGTCTGGATCACCATGGCTCTGGCGCAGCGCACGGATGTGTTGCTGCTCGATGAACCGACAACCTTCCTCGACATCAACCATCAGATCGAAGTGCTCGATCTTTTGACGGACCTGAACAAGAGGCGCGGCACGATGATCGTCATGGTGCTTCACGACCTCAATCTGGCGGCCCGCTATGCGGATCGGATCGTGGCCATTTCTGACGGGCAAATTTATTGCCACGGCACCGCGAAAGAAGTTCTGACATCCGCGATGTTGCGCGATATATTCGGGTTGGCCAGCCAGATCGTCACCGATCCTGTCAGCGGAGAACCGATGATGATCCCGCTGGGGCGGCATGGCATCTTGAGCAATGTTCAAGACACGGTCGCGCCCTTTTCTTCGGATCATGAAACAGATCAAAGAAACGAGGGCCTTTCATGACCACGACCACCGCCTTTCTTCCGCTTGCCCCGGCCCATGCCTTTGCCGGGTTTCGCAAAACCGCCGCTCTCTTCGAATGCCCGGTTTCCGAAGGCGACAAAACGCTTGAAATCACGCTTGAGGTCGCACGGATTTTCCTGAGTGTCGAAGGCGAGGGCACAAAGCTTTTGCTCGAAGCCAATACAGACGGCAATCTTCAGATGATGCGCGATGTTTTGAGCGAACAACTCAAAGACTACGGTGTCACCCCGGATTGGCAAGGGGTCAAACCCGCCGCGCGCCCGGCCAATCAGACGTTGGTGACGATTGAGGCAGTCGAACGCCTCTCGCCCTCCTATATGCGGGTGACCATGTCGGGCGATCAGCTTGCGCGGTTTGGCACGGGCGGGTTTCACTTCCGGTTGTTGTTCGGCCCCGAAGGGGCGGGATGGCCCTATGTGGATGAGCACGGCGTGACGCAATGGCCAGGCGGCACAGCGGTCTGGCACAAGCCGGTCTACACCACGCGCAACATCGACATTGACGGCGAGGCCGCACGGATCGAGTTCGACGTGTTCCGTCATGAGGGCGGTACGGTGACGGAGTGGTGCGATCAGGTGCGCCCCGGCACCGAGATGGTGATCATGGGACCGGGCGGCAGCGGCAAGGTGAATCACGCCGGATGGCAGGGCTTTATCGGCGATGAAACTGCGGTGCCGGTGATCAAACGCTTTCTCGAACTTCTGCCTCAGGACACGCGCGGCGAGGCGGTTTTGTTCGTGCCGGAACGTGGCGACATTCAGGAGCTGGCGCGTCCCTCGGGCGTCTCCGTACGCTGGGCCCTGCGGTCCGATGGGGAAAGCCCCCTTCAGGCACTTGATAAATTGCCCATTCCCGACACGGATCGCTATGTCTTCTTTGCAGCTGAGAAGGTCGAAGCCCTTGCCGCCCGCACAGCCCTTTTGGAGCGCGGGTTGGATAAGTCTGAGAGTCTCGCTGCAACCTATTGGACGGCGGTCAAGGAGATGGCTGAGGCTTAAAACACCTCGCCTGCTTCAAAATGGCTGGCCAATGTTGTGCCGTGATAATCGCGGCGCAACAGGCCCGCATCCCTGAGCGCAGGGCAGAGGCCCTCTAAGCAGAGGTGCATACATTCGACCGAGCCGCCGGGGAAAAGGATGAACCCGTCGAGCGCGCCTGCGTCCTGCCACTTGCGGATTTCATCCACCGCCTGAGCGACAGTCCCGATCACCTGCCAATGGGCCGATCCCATGACTTCGGGCATTTGCAACAGCTCCGTCACGGTCGGCTCATGGCGCTCCACGGCGCGACGCAACAGGCCCGCATGGGTGCGCGACCGGACCTTGGCGGGCGGCGGAGGCAGATCATTGGCCCGAATGGGTCGGTCTTTCGGCCAGTCGCGCAGGTCCAGCCCGGTCATCTCAAGAATATTGGCAAATTTGCGCGACTCATCGGCCAATGCGTGCGTGGCACGGTAGAGATCGCGGGCCTGAGCTTCGGTGTCGGCCAGATAGAGGCTCAGCCCCGGCATAAGCCGCACGGCACCCTCATCGCGGCCATGGGCCTTGGCGCGACGGCGCAGGTCGTGGCGCAGCTCGATGGCCGCCTCCATGTCGGGGGTCGAGGCAAAGGTGGCATCGGCCACACGCGCGGCAAAATTGCGGCCCGCGTCCGAGGCCCCCGCCTGTACCAGTGGAATGCGGTGGCCGCCGCCGCCCATATTGGGGATGTTCAAAGGCCCTTCGACGCGGTGAAACTGCCCCTCGTAGTCGATCTGTTGCACCAGATCCGCATCGACCATCACGCCAGTGCCGCGATCCCCAAGCCACGCCTCGCGCGGGAAGCTGTTCCACAGCCTCAGCACGATGTCCGTCACCTCGGCGGCGCGGGCATAGCGATCCTCGGGCGAGGGCATGACGTCGAGCGAAAAGTTCTTTTGCCCGTCGAGAGCCGTGACAATATTCCATCCCGCGCGGCCCTTGGAGAGCCAGTGCAAAGACATGATCATGCGGGCCAAAATATAAGGCGGATAAAAGGTGGTGGACACTGTGGTCAACAACCCGATCCGGTCGGTGGCATGGGCAATGGCCGAGAGTAAAAGCGTCGGGTCCATCCCCGCCATGCCCGTGCCGCGCCCCAAGAGCGCGCGGTTGAGGGCAAGGCTGTCGGGGCGAAACACGAAATCGAGCTTGGCGGCCTCGGCGCGCCGGGCGATGTCGATGTAATAGTCATAGCCCAGCAGACCCTCGATATCGCTGTCGGGCCGCCGCCAGGCCTCGCCGGCCAGCCATGTCGGGGCAAGCGTCATGCCAATATGCAGAGGTTTCCGGGTCATCGTCTTGTCTCCTGATCGTTAGCGCCGTGTCAGCACCCACAAAAGATAGCCGCCGCCCAAAAGCCCGGTCATCTGCCCGACGGGCAGGTTCAATCCGGTTGGCATGCGCTGGCTTAGCAGATCGGCGGCCAGCAACAGCGCGGCCCCCATGAGACCGGCGGAGAAAAAGGGGATGTAGGCAATGCCGCTCAAACGTCGCGCAAGTTGCGGCGCCGCCAAGGCGATGAAGCTGATCGGACCGGCGGCGGCGGTTGCAATCGCGGTCATGCCGACGGCGGCGAGAACCGCGATGATACGCGTGCGTTCGACCGGGACACCCAGGGCGGCGGCTGCATCATCGCCCATCTCAAACAGCGCCAGCCGACGCGAAAGGCTCAAAACGACAGGGGCCAAAATCGCAATGCCCAAAGCGGCGGGCCAGACGTGCGCCCATGTCCGGGTGTTCAAAGAACCCGCGAGCCAAAGCTGGGCGGCGATGGATTGATCGAGATCGCCCATCACCAGAAACACCGTGTTGACGCCGGACAGCGTTGCGCCAACGCCGATCCCCACCAGCACAAGCCGATAGCCTTCGGAGCGCCCGGATTTGCGCGCCAGCATCAACACGACAAAGGCGGTCACGAGGCCCGAGAGCATCGACATGGCGGCAATGCGGAGCGGGTCGGAATCGATCATCACGATCTGCACGATGGCGCCCGTTGCGGCCCCGGTGGTAAATCCGATCACATCGGGAGAGCCTAGGGGATTGCGCGAGACGGTCTGAAAGGCCGCGCCTGCAAGGCCAAGGCCAAAGCCGACGAGGCAGGCGGTTAGCACCCGCGGAAGGCGGATGCGCCAGAGCACTTTGGCGGCGGGGCTGTCGTTGCTTCGGCCCTGAAGCACAGCCAGAAAATCGTCGAGGCCGATGGGCATTTTGCCGGTGGTGAGCAACAGGGTACCAAGGCAGAAGATGGCGGTCGAAAGCATCACAGCCACGATCAATGCCCGGCGATGCAAGGCAAGCGTGATGGGACCGATGGACAGAACAGGAGGCCGCATCACAGGCGCATCATCTTGAAACGCCGCACGCTCAGGACAAAGAACGGACCGCCAAGGATGGCGGCCACGATCCCGGCGGCGACTTCTGCGGGGCTGACGAGAATGCGTCCCAAAATATCGGCCAATAGCAACAAAAGCGCAGCAATCAGGGCGGAATAGGGCAGAATCCAGCGATAATCCGGCCCGGAGAACAGCCGGGCAATGTGGGGGGCAACCAGACCGATAAAGCCGATGGGACCGACGGCGGCTGTGGCCCCGCCCGCAAGCATCATGATGGCGAGGCAGGCGAGGCTCCAGATCAGCACAGGGCGCGCGCCCAAGGCCCGTCCGACATCGCGGCCCAAGGCGAGGGCGTTCAGGCCGGACGCGATCCCGAGGGCAAGCGCGCCGCCCAAGATCAGCGACAGGGTGAGAGCGATCAGAACCGGCCCACCACGCCCCTCGACGGACCCCGCGCCCCATTGCCGGAAGTCGTCATAGACCCCGGAGGGCGCATTGATGATGATGATGCCGCTCAGAGCCCCCAACATGACCGACAACCCGGCGCCTGCGAGGACAAGCCGTACGGGGTCCACGCCCGCGTCATGGCCGCGACCTAAAAGGAAAACGGTGACACCTGCAAAGCCTGCGCCGCAAATGCCGAACCAGAGATATTGATCAATCCGGGTCAGACCAAAAAAGCTGACACCCACAAGCACCGCGACGGCCGCGCCTGCGTTGATCCCCAAAAGTCCGGGTTCGGCCAGAGGATTGCGTGTCACTGCCTGCATCAATGCGCCTGAAATCCCGAGAGCAGCCCCGGCGAGGAGCGCCAAGGCGGTGCGTGGCAGGCGCAAGGCATGGATGATCACATGCAGATCATTCGTCGGGTCATAAGCCGTGAGCGATTGTAAAATCTCAGCCAGAGGAATGGCCCGTGCACCGGTCATGAGGCTCAGCGCGCCTGCCGCGCACAGCACAAACGCTGTGAGAGCCAGAGGCATCAGTCGTTGACCGAGAGGGGCAGCCGGGCGCATCATTCTGCGGAGAGACTGGTTTCCAGAGTCTCGATCATCTCTAGCGCGGAATAGTAATCCACGCGAAAGGACGAGAGGCCCATGGGATAAACCTGACGCTTTTGCACGGCGGGCAGATTGGCCAGCAGCGGGTCGTTCAGGAAGGCCGCGACAGCGCTGTCATCGCCGCTGAGCAAGATGACGGTGTCTTCGGTGATGGCTGCGCTTAAGGTCTCGCGCGAAATGAAATCCATATTGGTCACACGGGTGACGGTGCTTTGGAACGCTTCGGGCAAGGGGGTGATGGTAAATCCGAGCGCTTCGAGCACCTCGGCCTGCGGGCTTTTTCTGCGCCCGATGGAATAGGTGCCCGCGATGTCATAGCCGACGATGGTGACGGGACGTCCGTTGAGGTTTAACCGGTCGGCGGCGGCCTGCGCCTTGGTCTCGAAATCCGCAATGGCGGTCTCGGCATTCGCTTCGTGGCCTGTTGCCTGTCCCAGAGTGCGGGTCATGTCCTGCCAACTCACAGCCGAATAATCGAGGATCAGCGTCGGCAGCCCCTGTGCCTCGACCTCTGCGAGATAGGGCAGAAGGCTGTCGGCCCCCGTCGAAGAACCGATCACCAGATCGGGGTCGGCCATGATCAGCGCCTCAATGTCGAAGTCGCGGTTGGGATACAGTCTTTCGACACCGCGAGTATGCGCGATTTCTGCCCATTGAGTGAAATAGCCAGCTTCGTCCGTCAGAGGCCCCGGCGTGGTGGCCGCGGTAGCGATCAGCGGCGCGTCTATCGCCAGCAAAAGCCCCGTGAGGCTGGGCGAGGTGGAGATCACGCGCCGGGGAGTTTTGTCGAGCGTCAAGGTGCCGGCGTCATGCGCCAGCGCGCGTGGCCAACCCGCGTCGGATTGTGCCCAAAGGGGCAGGCTGATCATGGTCAACGGGAGAGCGAAAAAGCTACGGAGCAAAGTGCGGCGGTTCATGCGGAAAGACTCTTTCAGGCTTGAGATCGACGCAGATGGCGTATGGCTCTCTGGGAAGATTGTGCCTGATATTGCAGAATGCGTTCTACAATGCAATACCGACAGAAAGACTCGGTTAAATGAGGCGTGGAATGAGAAAGACAGGGGCCTTGCGGGCCGAACACATCACTCTGGCCTATGACGGGCGGGAGATTTCCCGTGACCTGTCTCTGGCGATCCCGGAGGGGTCTTTCACCGTGATTGTCGGGCCGAATGCCTGCGGGAAATCGACGCTTTTGCGGGCCTTGTCGCGGCTTCTGCCGCCGGTTTCGGGGCGGGTGACGCTCGACGGGCAGGACATTCACCGCTATGCGCCGCGCGCGTTCGCCCGCAAGCTTGGGCTTTTGCCGCAGAGCCTTACGGCGCCGGATGGGATCACGGTTGCCGATCTTGTGGCGCGGGGGCGGTTTCCGCATCAGAGTTTCCTGCGGCAATGGTCGAAAGAAGATGGCGCAGCGATCACCCGCGCGCTGGAGGCGACGGCGATGACGGACCATGCGGAGCGCATGGTGTCGGAACTGTCGGGCGGTCAGCGTCAGAGGGTCTGGATCGCCATGGCTCTGGCGCAGGAGACGCCGATCCTTTTGCTGGACGAGCCGACGACCTATCTCGACATCGCGCATCAGATGGAGCTTTTGGAATTGCTGGAGGAGTTGCGCGGGGCAGGGCGCACCATCGTGGCGGTGCTGCATGATCTCAATCAGGCCTGCCGCTTTGCCACCCATATGGTGGCGCTGAAAGGGGGGCAGGTGAGGGCCGAGGGTGCACCCGCAGACATCGTGACCGAAGCGATGGTGGTGGAGGTGTTCGGCTTGTCTGCGCGCATTATTGAAGACCCGGAAACCGGCCTGCCAATGATCGTGCCGCGCCCGTCTGCGGGCAGGGCCTTACAGGCTTAAGCCCCCGGTTTCACGGTTGATTGCATCTGCGGCGGCTTTCAAGGCAGATAGCTGTTCGGGGCTTTGCATTCTGCCCAGATCTGCCACGGAGGTGACGATACAGGCCAGATCGCCCTGAGCATCAAAGATCGGCGCGGCCTGACCCGTGACATTGGGCAGCAGATGGCTTGTCAACTCGCACCATTTCTCTTTGTAAACCTGGTTCAACAGCGCAGCGGTGGGCGGAGTGCCACGGAAATCCTCCGGCTGATGTTCTCGTGCTTCGATGATGGACCGCGCGGGCAGATAGGCCTGACACACCAGCCCGCAGGCGGTGTTGTCGATCGGCAGGATGGTGCCCAGACCGATGGCAGAAATCGCGAAATAGGCGCTGTTATGCCAGCGGATCACAGTCGGCCCGCGTTCGGTCCAGATGGCAATCCCGGCGCTGATCGCATGGGTTTGCGACAATTCCTTGATATAGCGCCCGGCGATTTCGACGGGATCGACCCGGCGCAAAGCGGCCACACCGATGGACAGGGACAGGGGACCGAGGTCGTAATGACCGCTGACGGGGTCCTGTTGCGCGAGGCCTTCTTTGACGAGGGATTGCATATAGCGATGCGCAGTGGACCGCCCGGTGCCGACCCGTTTGGCGATCTCGCCCAAGGGCAGGGCCTGTTCGGCAGCCGAGAGGATGCGCAGGAAATCAGACGCAATGGAGACGGATTGCACCGTGCCGTCGCGTGGCTTTGGCGTTTCTGTCGGGGTGCCCTGCAAGGCCTCGGACGTCTCTGCTGGCGGTGAATCCTGACTCAAGGTCTGCGTGCTCCCGGGTTTTGTCTGTCGTCGTCATTTTTCATGCATCTGCGCAACGGGGTACAAATTTGCGCGCCTATGCGCAATAGATGAGTTGACATGCAGAACGCGTAGTGCAATGCGGAACAAAAATCTGCGAGCCATTTCCCCTAGCCAGCATGCACGCAAATGCGAACGCCCGAGGGAATCATGGCAACACTTCAATCAACATTCATCCGAACAACGAGTCTCATGGCTTTGGCTGCGTCCTTGTCGGCACATGGTGCCGTGGCACAGAGCAGTGCAGACGTTATCCAGCTCGAGCCGATCATCGTGACGGGTGAAAAGGTCGAACGCGATCTGAAAGACACGGCAAGCTCCGTGGTCGTGGTCAGCGGCGACAGTCTTCAGGAAAAGGCCAGCAACGATGTTACGGAAACCGTGTCGGAGATTCCGAACGTCCTGAACACCGGTAGCGGCCAGTCCCCGACGATCCGTGGGCAGGACACGCAGGGGCCGAACACCTCGGCCTATGCGTTTTTCGGCGGAACCGTGCCGCGCACGACGATCAATACCGACGGGGCCGCGCAGGATTACTTCAGCCTGAACTATGGCGGTGCTTCGACATGGGATGTTGAGAGCATCGAAGTCTTTCGTGGGCCGCAGACGACGTCGCAAGGGGCCAACTCGATTGCGGGTGCGATTATCGTAAATACCAATGATCCGACCTTTTACGAGGAAGGCCGTGCGCAGCTGCAATTCGGCTCTAACAATATGAAACGCGCCTCTGTGGCCTATTCCGCACCCATCTCTGATGATCTGGCGGCACGGATTGCCATTGATTATTCGTCGCGTGACAATTCCGTGGACTACAACGGGTCCAATTTTTCAGAGTCCGTCACCGATCTGGATTACGAAAGCAAAACGGTCCGTGCAAAGCTGCTTTGGCAGCCTGCTGAAATTGCGGGATTTGAGGCGAAGCTGACTTATGCGCATAGCAGCTCCAACCGACCGCAGATCGAAGAGGTTTTCGAGCCTTATTTCGATCTGGAGAACCCGGCGGACAGTTATCCAAGCTGGAAGATCGAAAGCGACAGCCTGATCGCGGATGCCAGTTACGAGTTTGCCAACGGTATGGTTCTGACCAACAAGCTGGCCTACACTCAGACAAGCAGTGATCGTCTGATGGAAACCTTCAACAACGGTACAGCTTATATTGACAGCGAGACCATCAGCAATGAAACCCGACTGTCCTTCGGTGATGAAAGCTCGGTCTGGAGTGGTTTCGTTGGGGTCTATGCCGCAAAAACGGACTCTGACGAGGAGCTCTATATCAGCGGCGCCAATGTCTATAGCGACACCAAAACGAGCTTTGGTCTGTTTGCAGAGACAACCTACCGGTTTACCGATCAGCTTTCTCTGACGGGCGGTGTTCGTTTCCAACAGGACCATACCGAGCGTGACGGTTACTATCTGTCGTATGCTGTGGATTATGACGAAACTTTTGAGGCGATCCTGCCCCGGTTTGTGTTGAGCTATGAGGTCAACCCGGAGTTGACGGTCGGGGCGCTTGTGTCGAAAGGGTACAATCCGGGCGGTGTCGGCCTTGGGTTCTATACCGGGCAATACTTCGAGTATGACGAGGAAACCGTCTGGAATTATGAACTGTTCGCCCGTGCCAACCTGATGGACAACCGGCTCGCCGTGACGGCAAACCTGTTCTATGACGATTACAAGGATGCGCAGCGTTTCATCACCTTCACCAAGGATGGCGAAACCGATTATACGACCACCAATGCGGACAGCGCGGAGGCTTACGGTCTTGAATTGGGTGTTGAGTTTGTCGCGAGTGATGCGCTGCGTTTGAACGCCGGGCTTGGTCTGTTGCACACCGAAATCACATCCTTCGACGCTGCAACCGCCGATCTTGACGGCAGCGAATTTGCCCGCGCGCCGAATTATACCCTGAACCTTGGGGCGCAATGGGATGTCACGGATAAGCTGACGCTCTCGGGGGATGTGCGCTATGTCGACGGGTATTATTCCGACGACGAAAACACTGAAGCCTATAAGGTTGACGGCTATGCTATCGCCAATATCGGTGCAAGCTATCGCGTGTCAGACAATGTGCGTCTCTTTGGCTCGGTCACGAACCTTTTCGACGAAGAGGCCGCAACCTGGCTTCATTCCTATCGCGGCTATGTCAACGGGGCGGTGAGCTCTGCGACGGTGGCAACGGTCGTGGAAGAGCGTGGGTTCAATGTCGGTCTGACTGTCGATTTTTGAGCCTTTAGGTTTTTCAACATGATAAAATCACCCGCCCTGTTTCAGGGCGGGTGGTTGCGTTTTGTCGGGGTGTTCTTACCGGCTTGAAGTATTCAAAACATGGGGCCACGACAGGACTGTCAGACGCGCTCTTTGTGGGATTTCTGAGGCGTGCATCAAAACACAAGCCGTCGATCCGTGAGAGCGCAGCGCCGTTCTGTGTGGTGATCCGGATGCGCGGGGCGCGGCGGTGTGTCGATCCGGACCGCAGACCCGGTGCGTGCCGCCTCTTCAATCGCCAACAGCACACGCATATCGGCGAGCCCTTCTTCCCCATCGGCCTCCGGCGGCGTTCCCGTCGCAATACAATCGGAGAAATACGCGGTCATCCCCGTGAAATGATCGACATGAGGAAATTCCGTGATGTCCGCCATCTCGTTTTTCGTCGTCACCATCCGCAGGGGCACTTCGAACCGGAACGCCGGATCGAGGAGGATGTCGCCGGTCGTGCCGATCACGCGATAGTTTTCGGCCAAGGCACCCTGAAAGCTGGCCAGGATTTGCGCAATGCCGCCCGATGGAAACCGCAGGGTCGCGGCAATACTGGCATCCACCTCGGAGAACCGGGGATCGTTCTTGGGCCTGTGGCTCACCGCTGTCGCCTCGATGGGTTCTTCCCCAAAGATATGGCGCGCGGCGTTGATGCAATAGACCCCCACATCCTGCAACGGCCCGCCCCAATGTTCAGCACTATAACGGTGGTTGCCCTCACCCGGAGAGTTCGAGAACGTCAGTTGTGCCATTAATGGCGTACCGATGGCCCCGCTGCGGATGCGATTGAGCGCCGCAATGGTGCCCGGTTCGTTGTGTAGGCGATAGGCCGTCATGAGATAGACACCTGCCTCCTTGGCGGCTGAAACCATGGCCTCGGCATCCGCAAGATTATCGGCCAGCGGCTTTTCAACCAGAATATGTTTTCCGGCTTTTGCCGCGCGGATCGTATAGTCCGCATGCATCGAATTCGGCAAAGCCACATAGACCGCATCGAACAAATCCTCCGCCAAAGCGGCGTCAAATTCGTCGTAACTTATCACATGCGGAATATCGTGAAATTCGGCCAGAGCTTCCGCCCTCTCGCGATGACCCGACACGATAACGGTTACCCGAGAATTTCCGCTCTGGTGAATGCCTGGAAGGAAAGCCTCTTGTGCGATCCAACCGGCGCCGACAACTGCATATCTGATCATGTTAAACTCTTTCATTTATGTGAGCGCCAACCGCATAGAGCGGATCCGGCACAGGATGGAGGAGCGAAATGGCCGCCGCTCCATCGCGTCCTTTCGCCAATCCAGCGGCGAGTTGATCGGCAATCGAGGAGGCAATATAGCCGTCCCATGCCGAGGCCCCGACGGGCACTCCGGTTGCAATGGAGTTGACCCATGCCTGCATCTGTTGTCGATAGGCGTCTTTGAACCGGGGCAACCAGTTTTCAGGCCAGCCATGCCCATGCCACCGGGCGCGATTGACAAGGCTCAACGCAGGCGGAGCCATGGAAATGGCCCCTTCGCGCCCCACAAGCTCGGCATGTACATGATAGCCATAGCTCGCATTCATGAACACTTCTGTCGACACCATGACGCCGGTCTTGCTCTGCATCTGGATCATCAAAGGCTCGCCCCCCGGTCCGGTAAAGACCTGCGCCAGCCCCATTTCGGCCCCGAGCAGCCAGCGACTGACATCAATCTCATGCACGAAAGCATTGGTCAGAGCCATTGCGCCTGAGAACCATCCCGGCGCCTGTGCGTTGCGGTGGATGTTATGCAGCAGAACAGCCTGACCGACCGTGCCGCTCAGATACGCGGTGCGCAACTCCTCATAGGCCGGATCGAACCGGCGCATGAAACCGACCTGAACAAGCCGTCTGCCAAAGAGGATTTCGGCCTCCAAAATGCGTTCTGCCTGTTGCGGTGTCGCGGCCAGAGGCTTTTCGCAGAGTACGGGTTTGCCCTCTGAGATGGCAGCAAGGACCAGGGCTTCATGTGTGTCATCGGGGGAGGCGATCACGACCGCCTCCACCTTATCCGACCGGATCAGCGCGAGAGGGTCGTCGAAAATCTCCGCATGACCCTGCGCCAATCGGGAGGCGTCTGCATCACAGACCGCCATCAGATGTGCGCCCCGCGTTTCCTGCTGTAGAAGCTGCGCATGCTCCGCTCCCATAACACCCATTCCGATCACTCCAACGGCGATACTCATGGCAGTCTCCTTTCCGTGGAATTGGGCATTAGCGCGACCGTGTGGGGCCGCTGCGCATCGTGTCGATATAGACGGCGGCGATCAGAACGACACCGACCACGATTTGCTGGATGAAAGGCGACATGCCCAGAATGTTGAGACCAAAGCGGATTTCAGACATGATGAGTGCACCGATGATGGCGCCCCATACGGTGCCGCGCCCCCCCATGAGGCTTCCGCCTCCGATCACCACGGCAGCAATCGCGTCAAGTTCGTAGCCAAAGCCGATGCCGGGGTGCGCCGAGTTGATGCGGGACGACAGAAGGATCGAGGCCAGACCCGCCGTTGCGCCGGAGATCGCAAAAATCCCCATCCGGTAGCGCCGCACGTTGATCCCCGCACGCCGCGTCCCCTCTTCGCTGCCCCCCATGGTAAAGGCGTAGCGGCCAAGCTTCGTCTGGTAGAACACGAACAGCATGATCAGGGCAAAGCCGATGAGAATGAGAACCGGCATGGGAATGCCGATAAAGTTGCCGCCACCGACAAACTCGAAACTTTCAGGGAACCCGTAGAGCGAGCGTCCATTGGACATGAACAAGGCAAGCCCTTGCGCGACGCCCAACATCCCCAGGGTGGCAATGAAGGACGGCAAATTGGCATAGGCCACAAGAAACCCGTTGATCCCGCCCATCAAAGTGCCCGCCGCCAGAGCCACGACAAACCCCAGCCAAAGCGGCAAGCCCGCATCAATCACCGCGATGCCCATGACCACCATGGACAGAGACATGACCGTGCCGACAGAAATGTCGATGGCCCCGCTGATGATCACCAACATGACCCCGATCGCCAAAACCGCGCGCGTCACGGACTGTAGCGCAATCAGGCTAATGTTGTTCGCCGTGATAAACCCGGAGTGCAAAAACTCCATCAGGATCATGATCGCGAGAAAGACGAATACCGTTGACAATTTGTCGATGACATTGCGGATCATGGCCTTGTTGGTCAGCTCGCCGGTGCCGATCGTCGTGATGTTTTCCAGTTTCTGGGTCATGCTGTGACCTCCGTTTTGATCGGCGGTTCTTCGATCCCGCTGACAATCATGCGCACCAATTGATCTCGATCCACCTGATCGACGGGGCGGCTGGTCACAAGGCGTCCGGTTTTCAGGATCACCACCCGGTCGGCCACACGCATCACATCGTTCATGGAGTGGCTGATCAGGACGATGGCTTCCCCCTTGTCTCGCAGGCTTTCAATCAGCGAGAGAACCTGTTCCTGTTGTGCCACGCCGAGCGCCGCGGTCGGTTCGTCCATGATGATGAGTTTGGCGGCGGAATAGACGCTTTTGGCGATTGCGATGGTCTGGCGCTGACCGCCCGACAAATCGCGCACCGTTTCATGGATATTGGAGATGTTGATCCGCAGATCACCCAAAAGGCGCTTGGTCTCTTCGGACATTTTGCGACGATCAAAGGTTTTGATCAGCCCGCCGAGATAGGATTTCTGGAGTTCACGGCCCAGAAAAATGTTGGTTGGAATATCGACATTGTCGCAGAGCGCAAGGTCTTGGTAGATGATCTCGACACCAAGCTCCTTGGCGCGCGCGGGTGTCCCCAGCTGGACCTCTTCCCCGTCGATGGTGATCTGTCCCTCATCCGGCTCAACCGCACCAGCCAGAATTTTAACGAGAGTGGACTTGCCCGCACCATTGTCGCCCAAAAGTGCGACAACCTCGCCACGGTGCACTTCGAGATCAACCCCATCAAGGGCGGCAACCCCGCCGTAATGTTTGGAAATACCCTGCATTTTGACAATGGGGGCTTGCTCGGCAATTTGCATTGCGAACCTCACAGTATTGGATATGTGTGTGAGGGCGACCGGATCGCGGTCGCCCGAGATCGGATCAGTCGGTGATCCCGAGGATGTCGTGGCGATACGCCTCAACATTCCATTTGTGGATCAGCTCCATGCCGCTATCGATCTTTTTCGGGAAATCTGCGGCAGTCTTTTCGCCTCTCGCGAGGGCGGCCAGGATTTCAACCGAGGTTTCCCCCATGCCTTTGGAGCTTTGCGACACATCGCCCGCGGCCCGGTCAGCAAGGATCAGGTCGGTGCCTTCCGGGATACCATCGAAACCGATCACGATGATGTCTTGACGATCATTGCGACGCAGCACTTCTGCGGCTCCGACGGCCATCAGGTCGGATGAGGCAAAGATCAGATCGAGATCGGGATTGGCGGACAAAATGGCTTCGGTCGCTTCTACGGCGCCCGGTGTGGTCCAATGACCGGTCACCGAAGAGACGATTTCAATATCGTCGTATTTTTCCATACCCTCATGAAAGCCTTGACGGCGATGCGCTGCGGCCTCGGACCCCGGCTCGCCTTCCAGCTGGGCGACTTTGCCCTGATAGCTCAAAAGAGAGGCCGCATAATTGGCTGCAAGACCCGCAGCTCGGACGTTGTCGGTCCCGACGAGCGTGACATAATTGGCCTCGTCCGTCTCGACGCCGCCGTCAATCAACACGACCGGGATACCCGCCGCAGCAGCGCGTTTGACGACGGGAGCAAGTCCTTTGCCGTCCAGAGCCGCAAGGGCGATACCGTCCACCTCACGCGAAATCAGCGCCTCCATCGTGGACACCTGTTCCTCGATTGCGCCATGGCCCGAAACGGAGTGGATTTCGATTTCGACGCCAAGCTCCTCGCCCTTGGCCTTCGCAAATTCTGCAACGTTGTTCATGAAGATGTCATTGATGACCGTTTTCGGCAAAACGGCGATGACAGGGGCGTCTTGCGCAAAAGCGGGTGCACCAAAGCCGAGTACAGACACGGCAGCACCAGCCAAAAGGCTGCGACGAATACTATCCATAAGTTCCTCCCAAGTTGCGTCTGATTGATTTGGTATCGGGGACGCAGACGCCATCGCCTCCCTGTTCGCGACCTTTTCGCAACGGCGCACTCCTCAATGCTACCGGTTGCAATCGCATGTGCAACCGGTAGCATGGCGGGAAAAGGTGAGTCAACATTCAAGGGAGCTCTTGCTTCATCGAATTCAAAAAACGTATTCCTTTAGATCAGTGCGATTGCGAAAGGGACGTTGATGCGATCAGACGGGAACGGAGTGACGGCAGCGGATGTGGCCAGAGAGGCGGGCGTCTCGAAATGGACCGTGATCCGCGCGTTCAAGGCTGATGCACGGATCGCGAAAGAGACGAAAGAACGCGTGCTCGCCGTCGCTCATACGCTCAACTACCGGCCTAATCTTTTGGCCCGAAGCCTCGCGACAAACCGCACGGAACAGGTGGCAATCCTGGTGGATGATTTTGAAAACCCTTACAAACTTCCAACTCTGCGGCATTTGACGGCGCGGCTGCAACAAGAGGGCATGCTGGGCGTTCTCATCAACATCAACAAAGATTTCTCACGCGAAGCCGCCCTCATGGATGCGCAACAAAGGCGTGTCGATTCCGTTGTCTTTTTCGGCGCGGCCTATGACCCGGCAACCATCAGCGATCAGATTTTGAACGCGAGCGATCAGCCGATATATATCCTTGCCCGCGAAGCCGTCAGTGCGCCACTTCCCTGTGTCTACACGGATCCCGTTCATGCGGTAGAAGCCCTTTCCGCGCATCTCTATGCCCGCGGCTATCGAAAGCCGGTTTATGTAGCTGGCCCAGAACGCTCTCAAACGGCGGTGGGGCGACGGCAGCAATACCGGAAATTCTGGAGTGCGCATGGCATTTCCACCCTTCAGGAAATTAATGCCGGTGCCTACGATCCCAAGGCTTCGAAGCTTGCGATCCATCGCTATCTGGCGGACACTCCAAAAGGTCAAAGATGTGACGTCATGCTCTGTGAGAACGATATTCTCGCAATCGGTGCCATCGACACATTGCGCTATGAACTCGGTCTGAGGGTGCCCGAAGACATCGCGGTTGCGGGCTTTGACGATATTTCTCTGGCCAGTATGGATGCATTTTCCCTGACCACATATCGGCAGCCCTATGAACATATGGTGGACTTGCTCGTAGGCATGATTGTCGGGCGTACCGCTCCGAGCTCTACGGCATTGGTTGGGGACCTTATTGTGCGGACCAGCACATAGATCGTCTTCGGACAATATGTTGGCGGGACGCAGTCGATCTCGGTCATTTTATATCCTTGTCTCAGGAAAGACGCAGTCGAACCGCGTCTTTCCAATGTTGGTCTTGCTTACTCTGTGGAATAGTTTTGGATGTTGTCCGGGGTCACCAATTCGAACGGGATATAGACCGCACGATCTTCCAGGGTTTCGCCCTGCGCCATGGCGAGCGCGATCTCGACGGATTTGGCGCCCTGGCCCCTGGCATCCTGAAACACCGTCAGGTCGATGTCGCCCGTTTCCATCGCCGAAAGCGCGTCCGGGGTGGCATCAATACCCGCGATAACAATCGAGTCGGGATCGACGCCTGCGGATTTGATCGCCTGAGCCGCACCGATGGCCATCTCATCGTTGTTGGCAAAGATCACATCCGGTTTCATCCCCGACGACAACCAGTTGATCACCAGATCGTTGGCTTTGGTGCGCGACCAATCCGCCACCTGCATATCTTCGATGGTGATAAAATCGCAGTCCGGCGTCTTGACGTAATCCTGCACCATCTGGGTGCGGACACGTCCGGCCTGAATGAACAGGTCTCCGGCGAGGATCACACCTGTCGCGGGCGCGCCGCCTTTGGCGTCACGAACCAGATCGCAGGCGGCGGAGGCCTGGATTGTGCCCGCATCGGTCTCCTTCGAGCCGACAAAGGCCTCGAGCGGGCCGAGGCTGTCGATATGCGGCGGCTCACGGTTCACATTGACGATCGGAATGCCCGCCTCGTTGGCGATCTTGTCCATCTGCGCGATGGCGTCGGAATCCACGGCAACGAGAATGATGGCATCGACGCCCGACGAGACGAAATTGCGCAATTGGTCCATCTGGCGGGTGATGTCGTTCTGGGCGTCTTCGAACTGAAGATGTATGTCAAGCTCAGCGGCCTTTTCCTCGATGCCGCCCCGGACGATGGTCAGGAAATTGTTATCGAATTGCGCCATGGCAACACCGATATCCTGCGCCATAGCGGTTGAGCACACGAGAGACAAAGCTGTCGCGGTCAAAAGTTTTTTCATAGGGTCTCCTCCTGTTTGGTGCGGCCTCTCCCGGACCGCATGCACCCGCGTTTGCGGGGGTTCCGTGGCATCGGGGCGACGACATCAGAGCGACGGCGTCGTGGACAGGGGCGTCCAGTTCCCTCCTGCTGCATTGGATGCGATGGCGGCGTTTATGAACGCGACACCGCGTATGCCCACACCCAGATCCGGATGGGCCAAAAGCCCTTCTGGCAACTTCGTGCCGGTGCGCCGGGCGTCGATGGCGATCGCAAATTCTTCGTAAAGATTGGCCCACGCGTCAGAGAGACCTTCCGGGTGGCCTCTGGGCATATGGACGAAGTGCGCGGCCTCGCTCAGGATCCCGGCGTCATGGCCCCGCAAAAGCGTTTGCGCTGGCGCATTGAAGGGGCGCAGATGTAGGCTTTCCGGCTCTTCCTGCGACCACTCCAGCGTCGCGGCCGTTCCCGAGATGCGGATGCGCAGCCCGCAATGCGTGCCCGCGACCGCTTGGGAAACCAGCATCGTTCCGGGCACATCTCCTGCAAAGCGGCAATTGAAAAAAGCGGTGTCTTCAAGAGGTTGCTCGGCTCCCAGCGTAAAGAAATCGGCGCGCAGCTCTTCGAGGGGCAGGCCGGAGATGAATTCCGCGAGGTGATGGGCATGGGTGCCGATATCCGCGGTTGTGGCCGCGCCGCCGACCTTGTTCGGATCGCGACGCCAGGGCGAGCCGGACCATGCATTTTCGGGCGGGATCAGAGCCATTTCCTGAAAATACTCGACATGGATCTGGCGGATTTCCCCGATTTTGCCCTCTCGCACCATTTGCCGTGCCTGCCGCACCATGGCATGCGCGGCAAAAGAATAGGTCACACCGAAGAAAAGTCCGGTTTGCGCCTGAAGCGCCGCAAGCGCCTGGGCCTCTTGCAGCGTGTTGACCAGAGGTTTGTCACAGATCACGTCGATGCCGACGTTCAGAAAGGCTTTTGCCACTTCGAAATGCAGAAAGTTCGGGACGGTGATCGCGACTGCATCGATGCCATCGGCGCGGGCGGCTTCGCGTATCGCCATGTCGCGCCAGTCGTGATAGATGCGGTCGGGTGCAAAGCCCCAGGCGCGGCCGGATGTTTCGGCGACCTCGGGGCGTGACGACAAGGCTCCGGCGACGACGTCCCAACGGCCCGAAAGACGCGCCCCGCGCGCATGAATCCGTCCGATAAAAGCGCCGTCGCCACCGCCGACCATGCCAAGGCGCAACTGGCACGACTTGGGGGGAAATGGCACATATGGTTCGGTCTGGTCCTGCATCGTGGCCTCCCCTGAAGCCTCCTCAAGCCTCAGCCTTTCACGTGTCTGAAATCTTTGTCTGGCACGACGCTTTCCGAAAAAACGATTCATTGCAATAAAAATTGTTCAAAATTAATTTTGTCATTTATTTTTGCTATTCTGTCTGAGCGAGGTTGGTCAATGGATGTGTTTGCGTACAAATTGGTCCGTGCTGCATCAGGCGCTCGCACCTGATGTTTCTCCATATGAGCAACATTTATATCGTAATGTGATATGTTGCAATAATTGTTGCTATTGCGATTTTCTGTTGCTAAGAATCGGCATGGCAAGGGGTCAGGGCACCCTGAGCCTTGGGAGGGTCGCCTCGGGTCATTCGAGGCGATGAAGGGACAGAGTGGATCACGCCATCAGCCTGAAATGGCTTGCGCCGGAAGGGCGCAAAAGGCGGCCTGATCGGGCTCCATCCCGAAATGTTAATGGGTGAAGACCCTGTGTTCGGCGAGGGAGTGCCGAACTTCTGGAGGAGAGACACATGAAGAAATTTCTAATGGCCAGCGCCATGGCAACCGTATTGGCCTCGGGCGCACATGCCGAGACCATCGGCGTGGCCATGTCCTTGTTCGATGACAATTTTCTGACCGTTCTGCGTCACAATATTCAGGACCACGCCGACGAACTTGGTGTGACGGTTCAGATGGAAGACGCGCAGGGCGACATCGCGCGCCAGCAATCGCAGATCGAGAATTTCGTGGCCGCCGGTGTGGACGGGATCATCACTATGCTGGTGGATGCGGACTCCGGGAAAGCCATGTCCAAAATCGCCGACGAAGCGGGGGTGCCGCTTGTGTTCGTGAACATGCTTCCGGCGGAAATCGATGATTTCCCGGCAAAACAGGCCTGGGTCGGGTCCAACGAAGAGCAGGCGGGAGCGCTTGAAGCCACCGAAGTGTGCCGCCTTCTCGAAGGCAAAGGCCAGGCCGTGATCCTGATGGGGCAACTGGGCACGACCGGCCAGCGGGGGCGCACCAAAGCCACCAAAGAAGTTCTGGCCAGCGATGACTGCGCCGGCATTGAAATCGTCGAGGAGCAAACCGCGAACTGGATGCGCACTCCGGCGATGGATTTGATGACCAACTGGATCTCTTCCGGCCTCAAACCGGACGCGGTGATTGCCAATAACGACGAAATGGCGCTTGGGGCCATTCAGGCGCTGAAATCGTCGGGCATTTCCATGGAGGATGTGGTCGTGTCGGGTGTCGATGCGACACAGGACGCGCTGGCCTCCATGAAGATGGGCGATCTCGATGTCACGGTCTATCAGTCGGCCAAGGGTCAGGGTCAGGGCGCGCTTGACACCGTGCTCAAGATTGCGGCTGGTGAAGCGTTCGACCAGCGCGTGGTCATCCCCTTTGAACTGGTCACGCCGGACAATCTCGGGGACTACACGACGAAGAACTGAGCCTCAGGCTTTGGTGAAAACAGCTGTCGTGGCGGATCGGTCAGGGATCAATCCGCCACATGACGCAGGCGTTGCGGAGGATGCGGGTCTGCGAGGGATGGAGGCGAGAGATGATTACCGAACGAACGAGACAGGCGATTGAACGCTATAAGTCGAAGCTCCCGGAGGAGGTGCTGGCGATCTCGGGCATCCGTAAAGAGTTTCCTGGCGTTGTGGCACTCGATGACGTTCAGTTGAGCCTGAAGCGGGGAACCGTTCATGCCCTGATGGGGGAAAACGGGGCGGGAAAATCCACGCTTATGAAAATTATTGCGGGCATTTACACGCCCGACCGCGGCACGATCCGGCTGCGCGGCGAAGAGGTCAAACTGGCCAGTCCGCTCGATGCGCTCGAACGCGGGATTGCGATGATCCATCAGGAACTCGCGCTGATGCCTTACATGACGGTGGCCGAAAACATCTGGATCCGCCGCGAACCGCGCAACGCTTTTGGGATCATCAATCACGGCAAGATGGCCGAACAGACGCAGGCGCTGTTCGATCGTCTGAACATCCAGATCGACCCGCTATCGGAGGTCCGTTATCTGACAGTGGCGCAACGCCAGATGGTCGAGATTGCGAAAGCCGTTTCTTACGAATCCGACGTGTTGATCATGGATGAGCCGACCTCGGCGCTGACGGAAGCGGAGGTCGAGCACCTTTTCGCGATCATCCGGGACCTGCGCGCGCAGGGCATCGGGATCGTCTATATCACCCACAAGATGAATGAGTTGTTCGAGATTGCCGATGAATTCTCCGTCTTCCGGGACGGCATTTATGTCGGTACCCACGCCAGTTCGGATGTGACGCGCGACGACATCATTCGCATGATGGTCGGGCGCGATGTCACCGATATGTTCCCGAAAGAGGAGGCCGTGATCGGCGCGCCGGTGCTGGAGGTCGAGAACCTCACGCTCGATGGCGTGTTTCACGACATTTCCTTTACCGTACATGAGGGCGAGATTTTCGGTCTTGCGGGGCTTGTCGGCTCCGGGCGGTCGAATGTCGCCGAGGCCATTTTCGGCGTCACCCCCGCCAGCAGCGGCACGATCCGCATCCACGGCAAGGAAGTGGCCATCCACTCACCGCGCGATGCCATGCAAAACGGCATGGCCTTTCTGACCGAAGACCGCAAGGACACCGGGTGTTTCCTGCCGCTCTCGGTCCGGGAAAACATGCAGATCGCGGCGTTCAAAGACAGCTATGTGCGTTTTGGCGTCATCGAACAGGGGGCCGTCGACGCCATAAGCGACGAGATGAAAACGGCGTTGCGGATCAAGACGCCCAATCTCGACGAACGGATCGAAAACCTGTCGGGCGGCAATCAGCAAAAGGCGCTGATCGCGCGGTGGCTGATGATCCATCCGAAAATTCTCATTCTCGACGAACCCACACGCGGCATCGACGTCGGGGCCAAGGCGGAAATTCACCGCCTGATTTCGCGCCTCGCCGGAGAGGGTGTTGCGGTGGTGATGATTTCGTCGGAGCTGCCCGAAGTGCTCGGCATGGCGGATCGCATCATGGTGATGCACGAGGGGCATTTGACGGGAATTCTGGATCGCGACGAGGCCGATCAGGTGAAAATCATGGAGTTGGCGGCGCGTTGATGTGCCTGGCACAGAACGTGACACGCAGGGAGGAAAGACTATGGTCACAGAACAAATTGAGCCGGTCGCGAAACCGCGCCGAAAATTGCCACAGGAACTGAACATTCTTTCGGTTCTCATCGGCGTCGCCCTGATCTTTGAGGTGCTGGGCTGGGTTTTGAACGGGCAGAGCTTTTTGCTGAACCCGCAACGCCTGACGATCATGATTTTACAGGTCTCGGTTGTCGGGATCATCGCCGTGGGGGTGACCCAGGTGATCGTGACCGGCGGGATCGATCTGTCCTCCGGCTCCATTGTGGCGATGACGGCAATGATCGCCATGAGTTTTGCCCAGACCAGCGAATATTCGCGGGCGATCTATCCGGCGCTGACGGATATGCCGGTCATTGTGCCGCTGTTCGTGGGGCTTGGGCTCGGTCTTTTGGCCGGTGCGATCAACGGTGCGCTGATTGCCATGACGGGCATTCCGCCCTTTATTGCCACGCTGGGCATGATGGTTGCCGCCCGCGGCATCGCGAAGTGGTACACCAAGGGCCAGCCGGTGTCTTTCCCGACCGAAAGCTTCGCCACGATCGGGGACGGTATCTGGCCGGTGGTGATTTTCCTGATCGTCGCGCTGATCTTTCATCTGGCGCTGCGCTACACACGCTATGGTAAATTCACCTACGCCATCGGGGCCAACCCTCAGGCCGCGCGGGTGTCGGGCATCAATGTCCAGAGCCATTTGATCAAGGTCTACGCCATCGCGGGTCTGTTGTCCGGTCTCGCCGGGATTGTAACGGCGGCACGGGCGGAGACCGCACAGGCGGGGATGGGGATGATGTACGAACTCGATGCCATCGCCGCAGCCGTGATCGGGGGCACATCGCTTTCGGGCGGGCAGGGGCGCATTCTGGGCACGGTGATCGGGACGCTGATCCTTGGCCTGATGATGTCCGGGTTCACCTTCTTGCGCATCGACGCCTATTATCAGGAAATCGTCAAAGGCACGATCATCGTGGCCGCCGTCATCGCCGACGTCTATCGCCAGAAAAAACGCGCGAAGACCTGAGCCCCTCCTGACACAGCAACAGCCCCGCCGCATGTGGGGCTGTTTTTTGCGAAAGTGACGACATGCCCGGCCTGAGTTCGGAGCCCTATCTGCTTGCTGTCAGCGTGCTGGCGGTCGTTCTCGTCGGTCTGTCCAAGGGCGGATTGGGCGGGATGTCCCTTCTGGGCGTGCCGCTTATGTCGCTTTACATGCCGCCGATGACCGCCGCAGCGGTGTTGTTGCCGATCCTGATCGTGATGGACATGGTCAGCCTGTCGGTCTGGCGCCGCCATGTGGACTGGCGTATTCTGAAGATCGTTTTGCCAGCGGCTGTCCTCGGCATCGGGATTGGATGGGGCACCGCGGAAGTGGTGACCGATGCCGAAGTGCGGCTGATCGTGGGCGTGGTGTCGCTGGCCTTCGTGGCACGCGTGCTCTGGCAAAAATGGGGCCGTCCGGCCGCCCCGGTGACAGGGACGCTTCGGCCGATGTTGGGGCATTTGTGCGGGATGGTCGGGGGCTTTACGAGCTTTGTCGCCCATGCCGGTGCGCCGCCGCTTCAGATATACCTCCTGCCGTTGGGGCTCGATCCCAAAACCTTCACCGGCACATGCGTTTTGTTTTTCGCGGTGACCAATGCGATCAAGCTGATCCCCTATATCGCCTTGGGTCAGTTCGACGGGGCGCATCTGATGCTCTCCGCCGTGCTCATGCCGGTGGGGCTGGCCGCGACCTATCTCGGGGCCTGGATCGTGCGTAAGATGCGTCCGGCGATCTTTTATCCGCTGACCTATGCCTCAATTGCTCTCGTCGGCCTCAAGCTTGTGCAGGATGGTATCGCAGGCATGGGATGAGGTCAGCTTCCGGTGACGGTCGGAATGCGGGGTTCGGTTGTATTCTTTTGCACCCGTGCCGCCACCGCCACCGTCAAGGCCTGCGCCAGACACATGGGTGCTGCGAGTGAGCGCGAGAAGGTGTAATCGTGTTCCGGGACGGCAAACAGAACCTTTGCGGATTTAGCCAGAGGCGACAATGTGCTGTCCGAAATCGCAACAACCGGCGCGCCGGTCTGTGCCACCGTTTCGACGATATTGACCACCTCATTGGCATAGAAGCGAAATGAGATGGCGATCAGGACATCGTCTTTGCCGATGGTGCGGCCCATATGGGTCGACAGACCGCCACTCGCGTCCAAAAGCACACATGGCTTGCCCAGCATGGTCAGGATGTAACGCAAGAGATCGGCGACGGGCGCGGAGCGGAGTTGGCCGACAATATATACCGTGCGCGCATTTTCGATCATATCGGCCGCCTCGGACATCTGGGCGGGGTCGGTGCGTTCGAGCATATCCTCCAAAGAGGCAATGTCGCGGACCACCAATTCGCGCAGAAATCCGTACTCGCTGCGGTCCTCGCGCATGTTGAGTTCGCTGTCGAGCGCCCGACGACGCGCCTCGAAACCCGGTGCAGCCGTGGCGAGGCGTTCCTGGAAAAGATGCTGCAGATCCTTGAAGCCCTTGTAGCCAAGCGCCTGTGCGAAGCGAACAAAGCTTGAGGCATGAATGCCGCAATGCTCGCCGATCGCGTTCACGGATTGCACGGCAACCTCATTGGGATTCTGCGTGAGATAGACCGAAATCCTTTGATAGGTCCTGCTCATCCGGTCGTAGCGCTCATGGATCAGACGGATCAGATCCTCGTAATTCTCCGGCGCCTTGATGTCCTCCACCGCAATTTCCCTTTTTCTTGGTTGATAAATTCAATCCTAAAATCGAACTCTGCCTGACCTATTGTGATTTAGTTTCTCAGATCGCGCAATATTCATTGCAGCCCCCGCTCACTCGAACTCGACGAGCAGGTCCTTTGCGTCGATCTGTGCGCCGGGCGTGACGTGGATCGCTTTGATCGTGCCGTCCTGATCGGCGGTGATCGAGGTTTCCATCTTCATCGCTTCGATGGTCAACAGCACATCGCCCTTCTTCACCGCCTGCCCGGAGGCGACCGCCACGGTCGCCACAACCCCCGGCATCGGCGCGCCGAGATGTTTGGCGTTGCCCGCTTCGGCCTTGGGATTGGCTTTGACGGAGGCGACGGCGGAGCGGTCCTTGACCCGCACGGTGCGCGGCTGGCCGTTCAGCTCGAAGAACAGTTTCACCTCGCCCGTTTCGGTGATGTCGGAGATCGCCTGACAGCGGATCTCGAGCGTCACGCCCGGATCGATGGTGGCGGAAATCTCCTCGCCCTCCTGCATGCCGTAGAAGAAGTTCTTCGTCGGCAGCACCCGCACCGGCCCGTATTGCTCGTGGCGGGTGACATAATCGGTGAAGACCTTCGGATACATCAGGTAGCCGTTGAAATCCTCGTCGTCGAACTCTTCGTCGGGGAATTTCGCGGCCAGTTCGGCGCGGAGTTCGTCGAAATTCGCGGGCGCAAGATGCAGGCCGGGGCGTTCGAGATTGGGTTTCTCCTTGCCCAGAACCTTCTTGACGATGCTGTCCGGGAAGCCGCCCGGCGGCTGGCCGAGATTGCCGCGCATCATGTCGATGACGCTGTCCGGGAAGGCCACATCGCTTTTCGGGTCCTCGACCTGCGCGCGCGTCAGCCCCTGGGACACCATCATCAGCGCCATGTCGCCCACAACTTTCGACGACGGCGTCACTTTGACGATATCGCCGAACATCATGTTCACATCGGCATAGCTCTGCGCCACCTCATGCCAGCGCTCCTCAAGCCCGAGCGAGCGGGCCTGCGCCTTGAGGTTGGTGAACTGACCGCCGGGCATTTCATGCAGGTAGACCTCAGAGGCCGGGGCCTGAAGCCCGCTTTCGAACGCTTTATACTGGCCACGCACGGCTTCCCAATAGTTCGACATCTCACGGATTGCGGCAATGTCGAGTCCGGTGTCGCGCTCGGTGAAGCGCGTGGCCTCGACGATGGAGCCCAAACAGGCCTGCGAGGTGCCGCCCGAGAAGGCGTCCATCGCCGCATCCACCGCATCGACGCCCGCGTCGGCGGCGGCGAGGATGGTGGCGGCGGCGGCGCCCGAGGTGTCATGGGTGTGGAAATGGATCGGCAGGCCGACCTCTTCCTTGAGCGCGGTGATGAGCTGGCGCGCCTGCGCCGGTTTCAACAGCCCCGCCATGTCCTTGAGCCCCAGCACATGCGCACCGGCGGCCTTCAGCTCCTGACCCATTTTGACGTAATATTTGAGATCGTATTTCGAGCGCGCCGGATCGAAGAGATCGCCGGTGTAGCAGATCGTGCCTTCGCAGAGCTTGCCGCTCTCGATCACCGCATCCATCGCCACGCGCATGTTCTCGACCCAGTTGAGACTGTCGAAAACGCGGAACACATCGACGCCGGTCACGGCGGCCTGGCGCACGAATTCCTGCACCACATTGTCGGGGTAATTGGTATAGCCGACGCCATTGGAGGCGCGCAGCAGCATCTGCGTCATCACATTGGGCATACGCTCGCGAATGTCGCGCAGGCGTTGCCACGGGCATTCCTGCAAAAAGCGGTAGGCCACGTCAAAGGTCGCACCGCCCCAGCATTCGACGGAGAACAGCTCCGACAGGTTCGCGGCGTAGGCGGGGGCCGCGTTGATCATGTCGATCGACCGCATCCGGGTCGCCAGAAGCGATTGGTGCCCGTCGCGCATGGTGGTGTCGGTGATCAGCAGCTTTTTCTGGTCCAGCATCCATTCCGCAACGGCCTGCGCGCCTTGCTCTTCAAGCAATTGCCGCGTGCCCATCGGCGGGGTGTCCGCCTTGAGCGCAGGCACCACGGGTTTGCGCGCATCGGCGGCGGGTTTGGCGCGGCCAAGGGTTTCCGGATGGCCGTTCACCGTGATCTCGGCGAGATAGGTCAGGATTTTCGTCGCCCGGTCGCGGCGCTGTTTGAAGTCGAACAGCTCCGGCGTCGTGTCGATAAATTTCGTGGTGTACTCGTTCGACAGGAACGTGGGGTGTTTCAGGAGGTTTTCGACGAAGGCGATGTTGGTCTGAACGCCGCGGATGCGGAATTCGCGCAACGCCCGGTCCATCCGCGCAATCGCGGCCTCGGGCGTGCGCGCCCAGGCGGTCACCTTGGTCAGCAAACTGTCGTAGTAGCGGGTGATCACAGCGCCCGAATAGGCCGTGCCGCCGTCCAAACGGATGCCCATGCCGGTCGCGGAACGATAGGTGGTGATCCGGCCATAATCGGGGATGAAATTGTTCGTCGGATCCTCGGTCGTCACCCGGCACTGCAGCGCATGGCCGTCGAGTTTGACGTCATACTGGCTGGCCACACCGGTGGCCTCCATGAGGCTCTTGCCCTCGGCGATCAGGATTTGCGCCCGGACGATGTCGATGCCGGTGACTTCCTCGGTCACCGTATGCTCCACCTGCACGCGGGGGTTCACCTCGATGAAGTAGAACTTGCCGCTCTCCATATCCATCAGGAATTCGACGGTCCCGGCGCATTCGTAATTCACATGTTCGCAGATGCGTTTGCCGAGATGGCACAGCTCTTCGCGCTGTGCGGGCGAGAGATAGGGGGCAGGGGCGCGCTCGACCACTTTCTGGTTGCGGCGCTGGACCGAGCAATCGCGCTCATAGAGGTGGTAGATATGGCCATGGCTGTCGCCGAGGATCTGTACCTCGACGTGGCGCGCCTTGATGATCATCTTTTCCAGATAACCTTCGCCATTGCCAAAAGCGGCCTCGGCCTCGCGGCGGCCTTCCTTGACCTTTTCCTCAAGCTCCTCGGCGTTCATGATCGGGCGCATGCCGCGCCCGCCACCGCCCCAGGAGGCCTTGAGCATCAGCGGGAAACCGATCTCGGCGGCCTCTTTGCGGATCGCATCGAAATCCTCGCCCAGAACCTCGGTCGCCGGAATGACCGGCACACCCGCCGCGATGGCGACCTTGCGCGCCGAGGCCTTGTCGCCCAGCTCGCGCATGGTTTTGGCCTTGGGGCCGATGAAGGTGATGCCCGCAGCCGTACAGGCATCGACGAAATCCGGGTTCTCGGACAACAGCCCATAGCCCGGATGGATCGCATCGGCGCCCGAAAGCTTCGCCACCCGGATGATCTCAGGGATCGAGAGATAGGCCGCCACCGGTCCCAGACCTTCGCCGATCTTATAGGCCTCGTCCGCCTTGAACCGGTGCAAGGAGAGCTTGTCCTCTTCGGCATAGATCGCGACGGTGCGCTTGCCCAGTTCGTTCGCGGCACGCATCACGCGGATCGCGATCTCTCCACGGTTCGCGATCAGAACTTTTTGAAATTCGGCCATTTTGGGAGTCTCCTTTCCAGTGACGCCCGGGGCATGTCCTGCGGCGTCTGCGAGAATCTCTACATTCTTATAAGGGGCTCAGTTTTGAAGGGCCCGATGGGGATCGGCTGTCAATTTCAACTGGGGACGGACTTCCAGCACCGGTCCTTGGAAGAGGCCTGAATCGTTTCGACCAGCCGCTGAATGCGCAGACCGTCGCGGAAACCGAAAGGTTCCGCCCGAAGCCCCGCGATGGCCTCCAGATAGCCCGCCACCTCGATCGCCTTCAGATCGTTGAAGCCAAGCTGATGCCCCGGCGCCACACAGAAACGGACATAGGGATCGTGATCGGGTCCGGCCTCGATGCGACGGAAACCGCGCCGACCGACGGCATCCTCCGTGCTGTAGAAATGCAATTCGTTGAACCGCTCCTGACTAAAGCTCAACGCACCCTTGGTGCCGTAGACTTCGAAGTCATGCTGCATCTTGCGGCCTGTCGCGATCCAGTTGCCCTCGATGGAGCCTTGCGCCCCATTGGCGAACCGCACGAACGCGCGTCCGACATCGTCGACCTGAACCGCGCGGGTGCCACCCTGCGCATCGGGGCGGGTCGGGATCATCGTGATGCAATCGCCCAGAACCTCTGTGATCGGGCCGAGCAGATATTCCGCGGTGGCGAGGGCATGGCTGCCGATATCGGCCAGCGCGCCACCGCCCGCCGGGTCGTGACGGAAGGAAAACGGCGACGAGGCATCGGCCATGTAATCTTCGCAATGAAGGCCACGGTAGCCGCGAATTTCGCCAAGCTCGCCTTCGGCGATCATGGTTTTGGCGAGTTTGAGCATCGGATTGCAGAGATAGTTGAAGCCGACCTGTGTTTTCACCCCGGCCGCTTCTGCCGCAATCGCCATGTCTTCGGCGTCAGACGCCAGTGGGGCCAGCGGTTTTTCGCAATAGACGTGTTTGCCCGCCGCAATCGCGGCAAGCGCCATTTCTTTGTGAAGTGCATTCGGCGCGGTGATGTCGATGACGTCGATCTCGGGGCTGTTCACAAGGTCGCGCCAATCGGTTGTTGCATGCGCAAAACCGAAATCATGCGCCGCTTTGCGCGCGGTCTCTTCGCTGATATCGGCGACGGTGTGCAATTCGATCTCGTAGGGCAAATCGAACACTTTGGGCGCTGAGGCAAAGCCGAATACATGGGTTTTCCCCATGAACCCCGTGCCGATCAAGCCAATTCTGAGTTTGGGTTTATTGTTCATGTTCCGTCCTTACTGCGCAATCTGCGCGGAATTCACCACCAGAGCGGGCTCGATTGTACCATCGAGATAGTTCAACGCATTTTCGATGGAGGCAATCGCCATCCGCTCACTGCATTCGTTTGTCAGCCCCGCAATATGCGGCGACAAAATGACCTGATCCATGCCGAAGAGCGGCGAGTTTGCCCCCGGCGGCTCGTCGTCGAAGACGTCCAGGCCCGCCGCTCCGACCCGCCCGCTGGTCAGCGCCTCGGCCAGAGCGGTTTCACACACGACCCCGCCGCGCGCCGTATTGGAGAGAATGACACCCGGTTTCATCGCCGCAAATTCCGCGGCACCGATGATGGGCGTCGCCCCCTTCGGGATATGCACCGAAATGCAATCCGCCCAGGCCAGTCCCGTGTGCAGATCGGCCACCGGGGACACCGGGCCGTCCGGCCAGCCGGATTTTTCCAGATAGGGGTCATAGGCCCGTACATCCATCTGAAACCCGGAGGCCATACGCGCCAGATGCCGACCGATGCGACCATAGCCGAGGATCAAAAGACGCTTGCCCGTGATTTCTTGTTGTTCGAGCGCATTGCGCCAATTCCACTCCGCAGGCACGCGCACGGCGCGATCTGCCCGCAGCACCCGTTTCGTGGCGGCAAGGATTTGCATCATCGCATGTTCTGCGACGGAGACGGAATTGACGTCGCCCACGATGGTCAGCGCCACGCCCCGTTGATTGAGCGCCGCGACATCGACCGAGTCGTAGCCGACACCATGACGCGACACCACCTTGAGGGCAGGGGCCTTGGCGATGGTCTCCGCTGAGAGCGGCTGTGTGCGGATGACAAGCGCATCGGCTTTGTGGATCAACCCGGCATAAGACGGCTCGGAGACCTCTTCGACATATTCCACGCTCACCCCGCGCGCGGGCAGGCTGCGCAACAGCGCCTCGCCCGCGGGGTGCAGTTTTCCGGCAACGAGAAGATGCGGCATCAATAACCTCCTGCATCCGGGGTGGCACTGTGTGTCAGGCCGCTTTCCACAGCATCGCGCCACTGGCGCACGGAGCTGGCTGCGGCCCCGGCCAAAAGGCGCGAGTCGCCCGAAACCGTGGTCAGGTTGAAGCCCCAACCGATGGCTTTGGCCGCATAGTCCGGCGTGCCGCAATGCAGACAGGCGAAAATCCCGTTTTTCGCACAGACCGATTGGATTTTGCGGATCAGCGCGATCATCTCCGGTTCTTCGCGGTCGAACCCCGGCGGGAGGCGGCCCTCCTGCGTGCCGATGGTCAGATCTGCCGGGCCGATGTAGATGCCGTCGAGCCCCGGCGTGGCGGCGATCTCTTCGAGATTGTCCACACCGTCCTGGGTTTCGATCATCGCCAAAGCCAGCACTTCCTCATTGGCCGCAAGCCCGTATCCGTCATAGGCGACCGCCGCACGGGTCGGTCCGAAGCTGCGCTGGCCGAACGGCGGATAACGCGTGTAGGACACGAATTCGGCGGCTTTCTCGGCGGAGTTGATCATCGGACAAATGATGCCCTGCGCCCCGGCATCGAGCGCCTTCATGATGATGCCCGGTTCCCGCCACGGCACGCGGGCCATCGGCGTGACACCGGAGGCGCGCATCGCCTGAAACATCGGCAGGACGGAGGTATAATCCAGCGCGCCGTGCTGGATGTCGATGCTGACGCTGTCATAGCCCTGTGCGGCCATGATCTCTGCCGTGAACGGATTGCCGATCGACAGCCAGCCGTTGATGGCGGGGCGTCCTGCGGCGAGGTGTTTCTTGAGCTTGTTCTCGAACATGTCGCCTCTCCTTAAAACACGATCTGGGTGAGCTTGGTGTCGAGGTAATCCTCAAGCCCTTCGGTCCCGCCTTCGCGGCCCATGCCCGAATAATTCGTACCGCCAAAGGGAACCTCGGAAGCGGCGAGGGCGAAGCTGTTGATCCCGACCATGCCGGCTTTGAGCGTGGCAGCGGTTTTGCGGGCCAGATCGGGTGAGCGGGTAAAGGCATAGGCCGCCAGCCCCATCTCCGAGGCGTTGGCGCGGGTCAGTGCTTCATCCACGGTGTCGAACCGGGTGATGGCGGCAATCGGTCCGAAGTTTTCCTCCCTGAACACCCGCATGTCATCGGTCACGCCGCTCAGCACGGTCGGCTCGTAGAAATGGCCGGTGTTGTGAGACGCCGCCCGCTGGCCGCCGGTTTCGAGCGTCGCGCCGGATTTGAGGGCGTCCTGCACGATGCCGTCGATCTCGGCGAGGCGTCCGCCGTTGATCAGCGGCCCCATCCCCGTGGCGGGGTCGAGCCCGTCGCCGACAACGATCCGGCGGGTCCGTTCGACAAACCCCGCCAGAAACGCGTCATGCAGGCTGTCGTGTACAAAGATACGATCGGGCGTCACGCAGACCTGACCGCAATTGCCGAATTTTGTGGCGACGGTCAGATCGAGCGCCGTCTCCAGATCCGCATCCTCGTAAATGATCAAGGGCGCGTTGCCGCCCAGTTCCATCGAGACCTTTTTCACGGTGTCCGCCGCATCGCGGATCATTTGCTGTCCGATGCGCGTCGAGCCGGTGAGCGACACTTTGCGCACACGCGGATCGGCCATGATCGGTGCATATGTGTCTGCGGTCGCGCCGACGACGAGGTTCACCGCCCCGTCGGGCCATCCCGCCGCACGCAGGCAATCGACCATCACCATCGCGACGCCGGGTGTCTGGGACGAGGGGCGCAACACGACAGGACAGCCCGCCGCGAGCGCTGGCGCAAGTTTGCGGGCGGGCAGGGCGGCGGGGAAATTCCAGGCGGTAAAGGCCCCGACGATGCCGACGGGTTCGCGTGTCACCTCGAACCGGCCTCCGGGCACGCGGCTTTGCACCACACGGCCATAGATGCGCCGGGCCTCCTCCGCGTACCAGCGGAACTGGTCGCAGGCGAGCCCCCATTCGCGGGCCGATTGTGCCAGTGGCTTGCCGGTCTCGGTCGAAATCATCTGCGCGGCTTCATCGGTGTGCGCATACATCTCATCGGCGGCCTTGTGCAACGCATCGGCGCGCCCGAAGCCCCCCATGTCGTTCAGCCGTGGCAGGGCGCGGGCGGCGGCATCGAGCGCGTCTTTGGTGTCTGCGACAGAGGCCGCAGGCACGGTCCCGACCGATTTTTCCGTCACGGGGGACATGACCTCCAGCGCCTGCGCCGCGCCGCGCCATGCCCCATCAATGAACAATCCGAAGTTCTCATACATGACTTAACCCAATTCGCTTGTGTGAACCGTACGGCCTTCGGCCACGGAGAGGACGGCGGCTTCGGCCAGCAAGAGAGCCTGACGCCCGTCCTCGAAACCGACCTCCGGGCGCTGGCCGTTTTCAACCGCATCGACAAAGGCGTCGATTTCTGCGGCAAAGGCCGCGTCATAGCGGTCGATGAAGAAATTCTGCAACGCCGCGCCCTGGCCGGTGTAATCGGCGGCAGAGAGCTGCATGTTGTTGAGACGGCAATTGTCGGACAGGGCCATGCCCGCGTCCCCAAACGCCTCGACCCGTTGGTCATAGCCGTAGACGGCGCGGCGCGAATTGGTGATCACCGCCTGTTTCCCGCTGGCGGTTTTCAACGTGACGGTGATGGTGTCGTAATCGTCATATTTCGCCATCATCTCCGGCGCGACAAAGCGGGACCCCATGGCCGTGACTTCGGTAATGTCCTCGTCCAGCACGAACCGTGCCATGTCGAAATCATGGATCGTCATGTCGCGAAAGATGCCGCCCGACTCCGCGATATAGCTTTCGGGGGCCAGATCGGGATCACGCGAGGTGATCGCGACCTGATGCAGCGTGCCGATGCGCCCCGCCCGCACCGCATCGCGCAGGGCGCGGTGTCCGGCATCGAAACGTCGCACGAATCCCAGCATGATCGGCACATCCGTGCCTGCGATGGCCTTCGCACAGGCCTCGACGCGGGCTAGCGAGAGGTCGATGGGTTTCTCGCACAGGATTGGTTTTCGGGCCGCGACGGCCTGTTCGATGAAATCGGAATGAGTGGGTGTTGAGGTCGCGATCAACACGGCATCGACCGCATCAGACGCAAAAACCGCCTCGGCGCTGTCAAAGCGGATCGCACCGAGTTTTTCGGCAAGCTCTGCAGCGGCTGGCTCAAAGACGTCATAGACACCCGCAAGCTCTGCGCGCGGGTGCCGAGCGATGTTTTCGGCGTGCATTCGACCAATGCGACCGCAGCCGAGAACGGCAATTTTTAGCATGATTGTTCCTCCCTTGGATTTGTTGCAATAATCGTTGCAAAATATTTTTAATGTCAATATGCATTTCGCAGCGACTTTCAAAACACATCCGCAGGAGGAGGCGAGATGACCCAGAAAACCGTCAGCTTGACCATGGCGCAGGCCGTCGTGCGTTATCTATGCAATCAGTTCACCGAAGTTGACGGAGCGCGTGTTCCGCTGTTCGCGGGCGTCTTTGGCATCTTCGGCCACGGCAATGTCACATGCTTTGCCGAAGCGCTGGAACGCGTGCAGGATCAATTGCCGACCTGGCGCGGGCAAAACGAACAATCCATGGCGCTGGCGGCGATCGGCTATGCCAAAGCAAAGCAGCGCCGTCAGCTTATGATCGCAACGAGTTCGGTCGGCCCGGGGGCCACGAATATGATCACCGCCGCGGGTGTGGCCCATGCCAACCGCCTGCCGGTTCTGATCATTTCGGGGGATACCTATACCAACCGTCTTCCCGATCCGGTCTTGCAGCAGGTCGAACATTACGGCGACCCGACCATCACCGTGAATGACGGGTTCAAGCCGGTGTCGCGTTATTGGGACCGCATCACCCACCCGGCGCAGATCATCCAATCTCTGCCGCAAGCGCTTGCAACCATGTTGGACCCGGCGGATTGCGGCCCGGCCTTTATCGGTCTGCCGCAAGACATTCAGGAAATTGCCTACGACTATCCCGAGGCGTTCTTTACCGAGCGCACCTGGACCATCCCGCGCCCGCGCCCGTCCCTCGATCAACTCGACGCGGCTGTCGCACTTTTGAAAACCGCGACAGCTCCTCTGATCATTGCGGGCGGTGGCGTGCGGTATTCAGGGGCCAATGAGGCGCTGATGAACTTTGCGACGGAGCGGGGCATTCCGGTGGCGGAAACCATCGCGGGCAAGGGCACGACGGTGCACGGCCATCCGTCTTTCGTCGGCACGCTCGGGATCGAGGGCACGGATGCGGCCATGAAACTGGCCGAGACCGCCGATGTGGTGATTGCGGTCGGCACGCGTCTTGGGGATTTCGCGACCGGCTCCTGGACCACCTTCGCGCAGGACACGAAATTCATCAACATCAACGCGGCGCGATACGATGCGGGCAAGCATATGTCCCTGCCGGTTGTCGGCGATGCGCTGGCGGTGCTGGGCGATCTCGACGCGGCCATGGGGGATTGGCAGGCGCCGCCCGCGCGGATGCAGCAGGCACAGGCGCTCTATGCAGAGTGGAACGAGATGCTCGATGCGCTTCAGACTCCGACGAACGCAGAGGTGCCGACCTATTCTCAGGTGATCGGGATCGTAAACGAGGTCGCCGGAGACACGGATACCGTCGTGACGGCGGCCGGGGGATTGCCGGGGGAAACCGTGAAGAACTGGCGGACCAAAGGCGTGAATACCTTCGATTGCGAATTTGGGTTTTCCTGCATGGGCTATGAAATCGCAGGCGCATGGGGCACGGCCATGGCGATACAGGACATCGGCGGCACGCCGATCGTTCTGGTGGGCGACGGCTCTTATATGATGATGAACTCGGACATCTATTCCTCTGTTCTGTCCGGCCACAAGATGATTGTCGTGGTCTGTGACAATGGCGGCTTCGGGGTGATCAACCGCTTGCAAACCAATATGGGCGGGGCGGGTTTCAACAACCTGCTCAAAGACAGCCGCGTGTTGAACAAGAACAACCCGCTGCATGTCGATTTCGTCAAACATGCCGAATCCATGGGGGCGCTCGCGCGTCATTGCGAGGGGATCGCCGATCTCAAACCCGCGCTGGAATGGGCGAAATCGAACGACCGGACGACGATCATCAGCATCGCCTCGGATGCCCATGCCTGGACCCCCGGAGGACCGGGCTGGTACGTCGGCGCGCCCGAAGTCTCGCCGCGCGAGACCGTCATGGAGAAACGCGCGGAACAAGAAGCATTCCGAAAGACGCAACGGCGGGGAGTTTAAGACATGTTGAAAGCCAAACTGGGCATCGCGCCGATTGCGTGGTGGAATGACGATCTTGAAGAATTGTCGGACGATGTAAGCCTCGAAGAATGCCTGCGGCAGGCGTCGGTGGCGGGGTTCACCGGCATGGAAACCGGACGTCGCTTTCCGATGAACATGGCCGAACTCGGTCCCGTTCTGGCACGGTACGGCATGTCTGTGTGTGGCGGGTGGTTCTCGGGGCTGCTGCTGGATGGCGATATCGAGGTCGAAAAGGACCGTATCGCCGAACAACTTGAGTTTTTCAAAGCTGCAGGAGCGCCCTGTATCGTCTATGGCGAAACCGCGCGCTCGATTCAGGGGGTTAAATCGGCCCCTCTGGCGACCAAGCCGAAACTCGACGCGGCCGAGATCGAGAGCTATGGGCGCAAAATCTCGGATTTTGCCGAGTGGTGCGCCAGGGAAGGCATGCCGCTCAGCTATCACCATCACATGGCGGCCGCGATTGAAACGGAAGAGGAGCTCGACCACTTTATGGCACAGTCCTCCGTGCCGCTTCTGTTCGATGCGGGCCACATGGCATTTGCCGGTGGGGATGTGCTGCGCGTCATCGAAAACCATCACGCCCGGATCAGCCACGTTCACACCAAGGATGTGCGTCTGGATGTGATCGGTGCGCTCGACCGCAGCAGAGAAAGCTTTCTCGATGCGGTGGTGAAAGGCGCGTTCACCGTTCCCGGTGACGGCAACCTCGATTTCGAGGCGATCGTGAAAGCCCTTGCGGGTCATGGTTACGAAGGGTGGTTCGTTGTCGAAGCGGAACAGGACCCGAAAGTGTCTCCGCCGCTTGAAATGGCCCAAAAGGGCCACCGGGAACTGCTGCGCGTCATGGCGGCGGCAGGGTATGACGTTGTGACTTCGGAGGATCTCGCATGAACAGTCTCAAAGGTAAAATCGCCATCATCACAGGCGGCACGCAGGGCCTTGGCGCGGCGGTTGCCCGCTGTTTTGCCGAGGCCGGGGCCGCCGGTCTCCTGATCGTCGGGCGCGGTCTGGACAAAGGTCAGGCCGTCGCCGCCGCCATCACCAAAGACACCGGTGTGCCGGTGGAGATGCATGCCGCGGATCTCGCGGATGCTGACGCCGTGCGCGGGGTCGTTCCGGCCACGGTGGCCCGTTTCGGGCGCGTCGATTGTGTGGTGAACGCCGCCGGTCTGACGGATCGCGGCAATATCCTCAATGCCTCGACCGAGCTGTTCGACAGAATGATGGCGGTCAACACCCGTGCGCCGTTCATCCTGATTCAGGATGCGGCCAAGGTGATGATCCGCGAGGGGATCGAGGGGCGCATCGTCAATATCGGCTCGATGTCTGGCCTGACCGGGCAACCCTTCCTGTGTCCCTATGCCGTTTCCAAAGGCGCTTTGGCGACATTGACACGCAACGCGAGCTTTGCCCTGATGCGCAACCGGATTCACGTCAACCAACTCGATATCGGCTGGATGAATTCGGATCACGAACGCGCGCTGGTGCTGTCGGAAACGGGCGATCCCGATTTCATCGACCGGGCGGCGGCGGCCAAACCTTTTGGCCGCATTCTCGACCCGAAAGAAGTGGCGCGTGCCGTGCTGTGGATGGCCTCTGAGGATGCCGGCATGATGACGGGCGCGGTCATCCCCTTCGATCAGTCCGTTTACGGCGGCTATGACGATGCGCCTGTGCCCGGCGCAGCGCTGGAGGCGTAAGGCGATGCAAACACTCAAAGGACCCGCGGTCTTTCTGGCGCAATTCGCCGCCGACGATGCGCCTTATGACAGCTTGCCCAGTCTCGCGACATGGGCCGCTGCCAAGGGATTCAAGGGGGTCCAGATCCCGACTTGGGACACCCGTTTGATCGATATGAAACTGGCGGCAGAGAGCGAGACCTATGTCGATGAGATCAAAGGCATCCTGTCGGACAGCGGCCTGATCCTGACCGAACTCGCCTCGCATATCACCGGCCAACTCATCGCCGTACACCCCGCGCACGATCAGATCATGGACAGTTTTGCGCCGGAGCATGTACGCGGCAACCCTGCGGCGCGGCGCGCCTGGGCGGAGGAGCAACTGCGCTTTGCCGCCCGCGCATCGCAGCGCTTTGGGATCATCACGCACACCACCTTCAGCGGGTCTTTGGCCTGGCCCTATCTCTATCCCTATCCGCAATGGCCCGAGGGGCTTGTGGACGAGGCCTTTACCGAGCTTGCCGCGCGCTGGACGCCGATCCTGAACGATTTCGATGCGCATGGGCTGGATGCCTGTTTCGAAATTCACCCTGTCGAAGACATTCACGACGGTCACAGCTGGGAGTATTTTCTCGACAAGCTCGGTGGACACCCGCGAGCCAATATCATGTACGACCCGAGCCATTTCGTGCTTCAGGCGCTCGATTATCTGGCCTTCATCGACCACTATCACGACCGTATCAAAGCCTTCCACGTCAAGGACGCCGAATTCCGCCCCGATGGCAAATCGGGTGCCTATGGCGGGTTCATGCCATGGTCGAAACGCGCAGGCCGGTTCCGCTCGCCCGGTGACGGTCAGGTCGATTTCGGTGCGATCTTTACCAAACTGTCGACCTATGGGTTCGAAGGCTGGGCGACGCTGGAATGGGAATGTTTCATCAAGAACCCCGAAGACGGCGCGCGCGAGGGCGCGCAGTTCATTGCAGATCACATCATCCGCGTGTCCGACCGCGCGTTCGATGATTTCGTAAAATCCGGCGCAGATCGCGCCGCGAACCGGGCCATGCTCGGATTGGAGGACCTATGAGTGACTATCAGACCCCGTTGCGCCTCGGGATGGTTGGCGGCGGGCAAGGGGCCTATATCGGCAATATTCATCGCCTTGCCGCACGGCTGGACGGGGCGTGGCATCTTGTGGCTGGCGCGTTTGATGTCGACCCCGACAAGGGGCGCGCCTTTGCCTTGAGCCAGGGCATCGACCCGGCGCGCAGTTACGGCAGCTATGAGGAGTTGATCGCGGGCGAAAAGGACCGTTCGGATCGGGTCGATGCCGTTGCCATTTGTACGCCGAACTTTACCCATTATCCGATTGCCAAAGCCTTGATCGAGGCAGGTTTCGACGTGATTTGCGAGAAACCTCTGACGGCGACGCTCGAAGACGCAATCGCTCTTGAGGCGCTGGCGCGTGAAAGCGGGCGCTTTGTCGGCGTCACCTATACCTATTCGGGCTATCCGATGGTGCATGAAGCGCGGGTGCGGATCGCGGCGGGCGAGATTGGTAAAATCCGCACAGTACAGGTGGAATATCCGCTGGAATGGATGGCTGCCCCCATCGAACAGCAGGGCAACGCGCAAGCCGCGTGGCGCACCGATCCGAAAAAAAACGGGCGGGGAGGCTCCATCGGCGATATCGGCACCCATGCCTACCATCTCGCGGGCTTTGTGACGGGGCTGAAACTCGCCTCCCTGACGGCCGATCTGGCCACCTTTGTCGAAGGTCGCGCTCTGGACGACAACGCTCATGTGATGATGCGCTACGAAGGCGGCGCCCGTGGCTTGCTCTGGTCTTCACAGGTCGCGCTCGGCAATTCCAACGGCGTGAGGTTGCGGGTGTTCGGCGAGACCGGGTCGTTCCAGTGGTATCAGGAACAGCCGAACGAATTGGTTTACGCGCCTCTCGACGGACGTGTTCAGACCATCAAACGCGGCTCTGACGAGGTCAGCGAGGACGCCCGTCTGCGCTCGCGCACGCCGCCGGGCCATCCGGAGGGCTATCTCGAAGCCTTTGCGAACCTGTATGCGGGCTTTGCCGAAGCGATCCGTGCCCGTCGGGACGGGCGCGCGCCCGGTGCATTGGGGCAGAACCTGCCTCTGACCTATGACGGGCTGAAAGGCGTTGCCTTTGTCGAGGCGGTCGTCGACAGTGCCGAGGCCAAGGAACCGGTCTGGCTGACCCCCGTTGCGGTCTGACGAAAGACTATGAAAACACGCTCTGGCGTCATCATCGCGCCGGGGCGTTGAACCCCAGACATCCCGACAGACATCCATGAGGCCACAGATGTTCGACTTTGACCACCCGCTCTACCGACCACTCTGGGTGCGGGCGCTGTTGGTGCTCGTCATCCTCGGCTGGGGCGGGTTTGAATTGCTCACCGGCAGTCCGGGCTGGGCGATGATGTTCCTGTCGCTCGGCGTTTTTTTAATTTGGGCGCTGCTCATACGCTTTCAAAAAAAGGATAACTAGGCTCAGGCCCCATTAATCGTCTTGCGCTGATCTTGGTCTCGAGATTCACGCTTTCCGAGAGAAGGGGCAGCACGATGAGCAATCTTTTTTGGCTGACGGACGAGCAGATGGCGCGACTTAGGCCATTCTTTCCGAAGAGCCATGGCAAGCCGCGTGTCGATGACCGGCGCGTGCTGAGTGGCATAATCTTCATCAATCGCAATGGCTTTCGCTGGTGTGATGTCCCCAAGGAATACGGACCGTCCAAGACTCTCTACACCCGTTGGAAGCGGTGGAGCGAGATGGGTGTATTTGTCAGGATCTTCGCGGGGCTGGCGTCCGAAGTGGAGAAGCCAACCACGATCATGATCGACGCGACTGACCTAAAAGCCCATCGCACGGCCTCAAGCCTGCGGTCAAAAAAGGGGGGCGCGGCAGGCTAATCGGTCGCACCAAGGGGGGCATGAATACCAAACTCCATGCCGTGACCGACACCAGCGGACGCCCGATCAGGTTTTTCATGTCAGCCGGTCAGGTCAGTGATGACACGGGCGCGGCGGCTCTCCTGGACGGCCTGCCGACGGCGGATTGGTTGCTCGCCGATCGTGGCTACGACGCTGATTGGGTCCGCAACGCCACCGTGCTGTTCTGGTTATGAGGCCTGAGACTAGGCTGATCCTCAAGACGCCCTCAAGCGGCCTTTCGAAGATCTCAAGCGTCGGCCATTTCTCGTCTGTGAAGACGGCGTGCGTGTGTCGTTGGCGGGGGGCAGGAGAAAACCGCACTGGCGGTGTTGGACCCGGAAGGCCAGCCCGTTCTCAGGCTACTGCGAGATGGTGATTGTCTGGCCGTCCCGATCGATGGTGCGCCGTCCACAATGATTATCAAACCGGACAATCCGAACTTGTCCGGCATCACGGAAAATGAGGTCTATTGCCTGTCGCTCGCTGAGGCTGTGGGAATCGACGCCGTTAAGGTGAGGCTGCTGACCACCAAAGCGCGGAACGCCATCTGTGTTCTGCGGTATGATCGCACTTTGACACGTCAAGGCGCAATTGTCCGGCGGCATCAGGAGGATTGCGCACAGGCCAATAGCCTGCCGCCGGGACGAAAATATGAACGCGGGTCTTTGCCGGGCCTGAGCATGGCGCAGCTTTTGCAACCGCGCTTCCGTATCTCACCAACAATGGCCGATCCGCTCGTGGATCAGGTCATTTTTAACATCCTTGTCGCCAATACGGATGTGCATGCGCAGAACTACAGTTTGTTCCTGCCGTTTGGCGGGCGGTCCTCATCGGCGCCGCTCTACGATGTCTCGACTGTTTTGCTGTGGAGCGACCATCACTCGGTCGTCCGCGTTATTCAGTCCTATGCACAAAAGCTCGCTGGTAAGGTGCGCAAACCGGGTGATTTGGCGCAACGTCATTGGGATGCAATCGCGCAAGAGGGCGGTCTGCGTAAGTTCGTTCTGGCTGCGCGTGTAAAGGATATGGTTGATCGGATGGTCGCAAAGAGGGTCGATACCGTCGTCAAAGTGAGTGCGATGCCGGGTGCCGAGCGCGGCTATGTGGAACAGGCCGCCGAGTTGGCGGAGTAGAACGCGCTGCGTATTCTCGGGCGGCTCACAGAGTAACTCACCCTGTTTGGCGGATGGTCTCGACGATTTTGCCGCGAACCCATTTGTGCATGTCTGAATCATGTGTGCGCGCAGTCCAAACCATCTGGATCGCGATGGGAGATGTCACCGGACAGGGCGTCACATAGAGACCTTCCCCGAGTTGACGTGACAACCTTTCCGGCACAGTGGCGACGAGTTCTGTTCCGGCAATAAGATTTTGAATCCCCGCAGGACTTGGCGTGCGAATGGCAATGGAGAGGGCGTGCCCCTCGTCTTCGAGGAATTGCATGTAGCGCGATTTCCAGCGTCCGCCGTAGGTGATGTAGACGTGCTCAAGGGCGAGGTACTGCGCGAGCGTGAGGTTCCCCTGCGCGGCTGGATGGGTCCGATCCAGAACGCAGACATAGGGGTCCTCAAAGAGCGTGCGGGTGTAGAAGGCTGCGCCAAGCTGCATGAACGGCCCGATCAGAACATCCGCCTCCATCCGCAAGAGCTTGTCATGCCCGATATAGGAGGCGTCGATGATTTCGATTTTCATCTGCGGGGCTTCGGCTCGGATCGCGTGGGCGAGATGGGGAATGATCAAGGCCCGTTCGTAATAGTTGCATGCGATCGAAATCGTTTCGCGGCTGTTTTCCGGGTCGAACCCGCGTTCCGTCGTCAAGTGGGCAAAGCGCACCAAAAGCTCCTGAGCCTCCGTGACCACCTCTTCGCAGCGCGCCGTGGCGATCAGTTTGCGCGCCTCCCGCACGAAAAGCGGATCATCGAACACGCCTCTGAGCTTGTCGATGGTATAGCTGACAACCGATTGATTCATATTGAGATCTTCGGCGGCACGGGTGAAAGACCCGAAGCGGTAGACACGGACCAACACCTCGAGGGCGCGGAAATCCGTGGCGAGACTGTCGATTGTTTTAGGCACCTGTGCTGTCTTTCATTGGCGCGGGTTCATCTGTTCCAAGATCTATTTTTCAGATGCCATATATCTAATCCATCGTATTGATGGATGAAAGTGCGTTCGTTTAACTGGGCCCACTACAGCTTTGGGAGGAGACCTGTAGATGCTCGATTTGCCCATCAATGAGGCGGTCACATTGGCCGACCTCACACGTGACCCATATCCGATTTACAAACGGATGCGCGCCGAGACGCCTGTCGTGCGCATGGCGCAGACCAACAGGATTCTCGTGACCCGCGCCGAACACACGAAATGGATCAAGGAAACGCCGGAGATTTTTAGTTCCGACGATCCGACCACGCCGATGAAACCGGCCTTTCAGGCGCATACATTGATGCGGAAAGACGGGGCCGAGCACCGCGCCGAACGCATGGCGATGCAGCCCGCCTTTTCGCCGAAAGTGATCCGCACCGACTGGGCCGATCTCTACACCCGTCTGGCCGAGGACTATGTCTCGCGCCTGCCGCGTGGCGAAACCGTCGATCTGTTCCGCGACCTTTGCGGCCCCATCGCAGCGCGCATCCTTGCGCATATGCTTGGGCTCGATGAGGCGAGTGACGAGGACATGCAGCGCTGGTCCCAGACCCTGATCGATGGCGCCGGAAACTTCGGCTATGACCCGAAGCTCTTCGAGCTGTCAGATGCGGCAAATGCTGAGATGAACGCGCTGTTTGACAGCCTGATCCCGCGCCATCGCGCCGAGTCGAACAATTCGGCCTTTTCCACCATGCTCAACGCCAGAAATCCGATCCCAATGAGTCAGGTCTACGCCAACCTCAAGATCGCCATCGGTGGTGGCATCAATGAGCCGCGCGATGCGCTGGCGACGATTGTCTACGGGCTTTTGACCAATCCTGACCAATTCGAAGAGGTCAAACGCCAAGCCCTCTGGGAAGATGCTTTCGAGGAAGGGGTGCGCTGGGTCGCGCCGATTCAGGTCTCCGGGCGCCGCACCACACAGGAGGTGCAGATCGGCGATGTTCTCGTCGGACCCGGTGAGGCTGTGATGACGATCCAGGCGTCGGCCAACCGCGACGAGGCGATCTATGGCGAGGATAGCGAACTGTTCAACGTCTTCCGCGACAAGCATCCGCATCAGGCCTTTGGCAGCGGTCCGCACCATTGCGCGGGCGCTCAGGTCGCGCGTCGGACCCTGGGGCAGATCATGCTGCCGCTGCTGTTCGACCGCTTTCCCAACATGACGCTCGACGATCCGGAAAAGGTGATCTGGAGCGGCTTCGGCTTTCGCGGGCCGCTCAACCTGCCGGTGACATTGAACTGAGGCCGTAAGACGATGGACCAGATGCAAAAAACCGATCAGATCGTGATCGTTGGCGCAGGCCAGGGCGGGCTACAGGCCGCCACCTCCTTGCGCCAGGAGGGCTATGAGGGGCGTATCGTCCTGATCGGAGAGGAAATCGCCGCGCCGTATCAGCGCCCGCCGTTATCCAAAGCCTATCTCAAGAACGGCGACGTGAGTCGTCTCGCGCTGCGGCCCGATAGCTTTTACGAGGCGAACGGGATTGAGCTGCATCTTGGACTGCGGGTCGAGGCGATTGACCGAGCCGCACAGCGAGTCCGCGCCGGATCACAGGATATTCCCTATGATCATCTCATTCTCGCCACCGGCACCCGCAACATGCGCCCGCCGATCCCCGGCTTGACCGGCGCGCGGGATTTGCGGACCTTGTCCGATGCGCTGGCGCTGCGCGAGGCCCTGCCGAAAGCGGAACGGGTCGGCGTGATCGGCGGTGGCTTCATCGGCCTCGAATTCGCGGCCGTGGCGCGTGAACTTGGCTATGAGGTGACGGTTGCCGAGGCGGGCCCCCGCCTGATGGGACGTGCGGTGTCGCCTGTGATGTCCGACCGTTTTGCCGCAAAACATCGCGAGATGGGTGTCGAGGTCCTCTTGGCCGATCCGGTGAGCGCGGGGACGGAAAGCGGCTTTGCTCTGGCCAGTGGTCGTGAGGTCGAGGCGGATTTCATCCTGCTGGCCGCCGGTGTGGTGCCGAATGCGGAACTGGCATCCGAGGCGGGGTTGCCGGTGCAAAACGGGATCGTGGTTGATCGCCGCCTTGTGACGGCGGACCCCGCGATTTCCGCGCTTGGCGACTGCGCGTCTTTCCCCGACCCAAACAGCGGCCAACACGTGCGGCTCGAAAGCGTTCAGGCGGCAACGGACCACGCGCGGCTGATCGCGAAACGGATCGCAAAGGGGGATGACAGCCCCTATCACGCGGTCCCGTGGTTTTGGTCCGATCAGGCCGATTGGAAGCTTCAGATCGCCGGCCTGGCCGCGCCGACGGACGCCTGCGAGGCTCTGCCGGATGGCACCGTCCTGCGTCTGGACGGGGACCATGTGACGGCGGTTGAAACCGTGAATGCTGCAAAAACCCATATGAAAGCACGCAAGCTGATGGGGCAGGGCGAACGTCTTCGCTGCGAGGATTTCCTGTCGCTGGCAACCCGGTAGATCCCGCTTTATCCGTCGGTTGGGTGGCTGCACGACCCGAAACGGCTGGACAGGAGCCGTCATCCATCTGGAAAGTTGCAAATTAAACAAGTTGATATATAAATCAAGAAACGGAGGAGTTAAAGATGGTCAAACTCATCTTTGAAAACGCACAAGGATCGCAACGCACCGTCGAGGCGCGGGAAGGTGACAACATCATGTTCACAGCGGTGAGCAACGGGATTGCGGAAGTGGTCGGGGAATGTGGCGGCGCCGCGATGTGCGCGACTTGCCATGTCTACCTCTCGCCGGAGTTGGCCGAGATTGCCGAGCCGAAACAAGAGATCGAAACGGAGATGCTCGATTGCGCCGCCGCCGAGGTGACGGATTTCAGCCGCCTGGGGTGTCAGGTTCAGATCACCGCCGAAATGGAAGGTATGGTCATCCACCTGCCCGAAAGTCAGGTGTAACCGGATCAGCGCCGCGCAGGCTCGTGTAGCAGGCTCTGGTCGAGTTGTTCGACTTTCGGAAGATTGTCGGCCAGCCGCTGCAAGAGCGCAAACAGCATCTCCCGGTCTTTATCGTCAAACCCGTCGAGGAGGGCGGCTTCGCGGTGATAGGCAATCTCGATGATCTCGTCATGGACCTTCGCGCCTTCGTCGGTCAGCCACAAAAGGCGCTTACCCATCACGAGGCGCGCGACGGCCAGACCTTCTTCTTCGAGCTTGCGGGTCGAACGGCTGACAACGGATTTGTTCATCGAGACCATCTCGGAGACACGCAAGGCCTGAATGCCGGGTTCGTTCCGAAGCGCGGAGAGAATACGCCACTCGTTGAGACCGAGATCGAAGAGCGAGAGATAGAGCTGAGACGCACCCCACGAGAGTCGGTTATTGATGAGGGACAGGAAATAGGGCGCATAGGTTTCGGCGCGAACCGAAAGATTGCGTTCGGTGACAATGGTCGGTTCGGACATATGGGTGCTCCTCGGTGGTGCCCAATGGATAACGAAGGCGGAGTTTAATTGCAAACTGCACAAGGCAGGGCGCAGTGGGGAGACATGGGAGGAAATGATGAAGAAACTGATCAATGACGTACCGTCCGTGGTGCCGCAGGCTCTCGAAGGGCTGGTGAAGACCTCGACGGGACTGCGACTGATCGAAAGCACGACCACCGTGGTGCGGGCCGATGTCGAGGCCGTGATTGCGGCGGGGAAAGTGGCGCTGATTTCCGGCGGCGGCTCCGGTCACGAACCGGCGCATGCGGGCTACGTCGGCCCCGGCCTTTTGACGGCAGCGGTCGCCGGAGATGTCTTCGCCTCGCCCTCGACCGACGCGGTTTTGACCGCGATCCGGGCGGTGGCCGGACCGGGTGGCGTATTGTTGATCGTCAAGAATTACACGGGTGATCGGCTCAATTTCGGTCTGGCCGCCGAGATCGCGCGCAGTGAGGGGATCGAGACCGATCTGATCATCGTGGACGATGACAGCGCCCTCGGCTCTGCGGAAGAAACGGCGGGGCGCCGTGGCATTGCCGGCACGGTTCTGATCCACAAGATCGCAGGCGCTGCGGCGGAAGAGGGGTTGTCTCTCGCGGATGTCAAAGCCCGCGCCGAGGCCGCCGTGGCTGTGACCGGCTCGATGGGCGTTGCGCTCACTCCATGCATCGTGCCTGCAGCCGGAACGCCGAATTTTGAACTGGGTGCAGGTGAGATCGAGCTGGGGCTCGGCATTCACGGCGAGGCGGGGTTAGAACGCACAGCCCTCTTGCCAGCGCGCGAACTGGCCCATGCGCTGGTCGAGAAAATCGTCACGGATCGCGGGTTCAAGCCCGGCGACCGGGTTGCGCTTTTGGTCAACAATCTGGGGGCGACGCCGCCGATGGAAGTGTCGATCATGGCGGGCGATGCGCTTGAAACCTGCGCCGATAAAGGCCTTGTGGTCGAGCGGGTTTGGGCGGGCACATTCCTGACGGCCATCGACATGGCCGGCGTGTCGCTCTCTCTCATGAAACTCGACGATGACCGGCTCGTGGCGCTCGATGCCCCTGCAGCGTCTCCCGCCTGGACTTTGCCCGGACATCCTGCCGAACCCGCAACGGTGAGCGGACCTGCAAAGCCGGTCGTGTCCCCCGCAAAGATGCAGGGCGATGTCACGGCGGTTGCTGTTGTCATGGCGGCCTGTCTCGCAATTGTCGGATCGGAACCGGAGCTGACGCGCATGGACCAGATCGTCGGCGATGGCGATATTGGCCGGTCTCTGGCGGGCGGGGCCACCGCCTTGATGGAGGCGCAATCCGAGCTTGAAACCTTGTCGGGCGCCGCCCTTTGGCAACGGATCGGAGACATCGTGCGCGCCTCGACGGGCGGCACATCCGGCCCGCTCTACGCCATTCTCGCCATGGGTGCGGCCAATGCGATCAAGGGCAAAGAGAATGTGCCGCTGGAGATGATCGTCGAAGGGTTTTCCGCCGGTGTGGCGGCGCTCTGTGCCTTGGGTGGCGCAGCACCGGGTGATCGCACAATGGTCGATGCGCTCGTGCCCGCACGCGATGCGATGCGCACAGCAAAAGATGCGAAAGAGGCCCTCGGACGTGCGGCAGAGGCGGCGGAGGCAGGCGCGGCAGCGACAGCGGATATGCACCCGCGCAGAGGCCGGTCGAGCTATGTCGGCGCACGTGTTCTGGGGCATCGCGATCCGGGGGCGCAGGCTGTTGCGATCTGGCTGTCCGCCGCCGCGACAGCGCTGCGGTGAGACGGGTCATTTTACGAGAAATCAGTTGAAGGATAAATCAGTTGCACTTTAAACTGATTATGGGAGAAGACGATGTCAGCAACGTTTGAAGAGAGCCGGACGCAGTCCCGCCCGGAGGTGGATCTCGATCCGTTCAGTCAGGAGGCAAGGGACAATCCCGAGGCCTTCGACCGCGCGGTGCGCGAGGCGGGGCCGGTTGTTTGGTTGCCAAAATACGGCGTCTGGATCACCGGACAGGACGCTGTCGTGCGCGAGGTGTTTTCTGACTGGCGACGCTTTTCCTCGGCCTATGGCACAGGGCTGACCAATGTCGTCCGCGAAGAACCGTGGCGCAAACCCTCCGTCATTCTCGAAGCCGATCCGCCGACGCATACGCCGAACCGCAAGGTGCTCGCCCGCATCCTGTCGAATGCGGCTCTGCGCAAACTTGCTGAGGATTTCCGCGTTGAAGCGGAACGTATGGTCGATGCCTTGGTCGAGCGCCGCAGCTTCGATCTCGCCGAAGATCTGGCCTTCGCCTTTCCCTTTAAGGTGCTGCCCGATGCGGCGGGCCTGAAATCCGAAGGGCGGCATCATCTGATGCCCTATTCGACGCTGAATTTCAACGCGATGGGGCCGAAGAACGATCTTTACAAAGCGGCTTTGAAGGTCGTCGAAGAGCAGGGGACGTTTGAATATGTCGCCGCTCAGATGGATGAAAAGAACATCCTGCCGAACAGCTTCGGGGCCGAGATTTACGCGGCGGCCCATGCCGGGGACATCACCCATGAAGAAGCCGGGATGCTGGTGCGCGCCTTCATTTCCGCCGGGATCGACACCACGGTCTTTGGCATCGGGATGACGCTGATGGAACTTATCGCGCGCCCCGATCAATGGGACATGCTGCGCGCTGATCCCGATCTGGCCCGCCCGGCCTTTGAAGAAGGGTTGCGGTTCAGGGCGCCCAGCCCGGTGATCGGACGCACGACCTCGGGCCCGACCGAGCTTGCGGGTGTCGCGCTTGGCGGGGAGGAAAAGGTGTTGATGTGGCTTGCCTCAGCCAACCGTGATCCGGAGAAATGGGATCGTCCTGATGATTATGACATCACCCGGCGTCCTGTCGGCCATCTGGCTTTCGGTGTCGGCATCCATGGCTGTGTCGGCCAGATGGTGGCCCGCCTCGAAGCCGAATCCGTACTCAAAGCGCTGAGCGCGCGCGTCAAACGCATTCATCTGACGGGGACGCCAGAGAAGATCAATATCAACTGGCTCAGGGGCTATCAGTCGATCCCCGTCGAAGTCGAGCCAGCCTGACAAGAAGTCCACAAAGGACAACGCAACCTACAAACCGCGAGCGTCGGAGGAGGACGCAAGCAAGGGAGGATACGCACAATGAAAACGACACTCGGACTTGGTGCGCTTGTGGCGCTCGGCATCACTGGCGCGGCCATAGCAGAGACGCCGATTTATGGCTCCTGGCCGCCCGCATCGGATTATCTCAACACGGACACTTTGCCCGGCGCCTTTTCGATGATCGAAGAGGAAACCGGCGGCGATGTCACATGGGAGCTGATCGCGGGGGGACAGCTGGCAGACGGGCGTGGGTCTCTCGCCGCCGTTGGTGACGGGCTGATGCAGGGCGGCTTGCAGATCCCGGTCTATACGCCGGAGGCGATGCCGTCTCTCACCTTGCTCTATTCGGTCGTCGTGCCGGGGGACGATCCCGTCGCTGTTGCTGGGGCCGTCAGTGAGACGATGTTCCTGAATTGCCCGGATTGCGTTGCCGAGGCGAAAGACAACAACGCTCTGCCGCTCGGGCCGTTTGCCTCGGCCTCTTACCGGCTGATGTGTACCTCACCGGTGGCCAGCATGGCCGATCTGAAAGGCAAACGCATCCGTGCGACGGGGGGCTATGCCGAAATGGCCTCCATGGGCGGCGCGACGCCGATGGCGGTGACGCTGACCGAGGCCGTGAGCCTGTTGCAGCGCGGCGGGCTTGAATGCCTCATGGCGGCGCGTGAATGGCTTCAGACCTATGGCTATGGTGAATATGCCAAACAGGTGACGGACCTGCCGCTTGGTGTTGCTTCGCCCGCCATCGGTCTGATGATGAACCGCGACAGCTTCCTCGACATGTCGTCCGAGGCGCAGGCTGCGCATCTGCGGGCCTCGGCCTATGTCACGGCGAAACACACCATTGGCAATTACGTGGACCGCGACCGCGAAAGCTTTGCGCATCAACAGGCTGAGATGGGGGTTGAACTTGTGACGCCCGCCGACGATCTGACCGACCTGGTCAATGGGTTCATCGACAAGGACCGCGCCCGTTTGATCGAGAACGGCAAGGCACTTGGGCTGTCCGATCCGGCAGCTCTGATCGACACCTATCTGGCGAATGTCGAAAAATGGCGCGGCTATTCCGAAGAGATCAACGGCGATGTCGATGCCTTTGCCGCGAAGCTTTGGGATGAAGTCTATGCCAAGGTCGATCCCGCCGATCTCTGAGCCGGGGCGCTTTTCGCTGCGGGCTGGCGCGCAAGCTGGCCCGCTCTGATCCCACATTCCAATTGCGAGGGCTTCGATGGAACGCCTGATGAAGTTTGCGTCGCGCCTTGCCGACGTATTGTTCTGGATTGCGCTGGTCGCTGGCGCGCTGATGATGACACATGTGACGGTCGATGTGATCGCACGCACCGTGTTCAACCACCCGATGCCGGGAACCGGAGAGATCACCGCCTCCTATTACATGATTGCCGCTGCGTTCCTGCCACTCGCATGGGTGAGCCTGCGGGACCAACATGTGACGGCGGACCTGTTCGTCGATCAGATGGGGCCGCGGATGCAAAAGATCGTCGCGGTACTGACCGATCTTTTGACGCTGGCCTATGTGGCGATTTTTGTCTGGCAGACCTGGTTGTCGGCCCTGTCGAAAACCAAACGCGGCGAGGTTTGGGAGATTTTCGGGGGCTATCTGCCGATCTGGCCGACGCGTTGGCTTTTGCCGATTGCGGGCGGGGCGATGTTCCTCGTGCTGTTCCTGAAACTGATCCTGCGGTTGTCCGGGAAAGCCGAACCGCCGCATAAGAAAGATCACATCCCGGATATGCCCAGCTCGGAGGGGGTGTGACATGGATACTTTGTATTTTGGTCTGACGACGCTTGCGATCCTTTTGACCCTGATCGGGTTGCGTGTGCCGATCGGTGTGGCGCTGGGTGTGGTGTCGCTTGGCGGGCTGGCCTTTGTGCGCAACACGCCGATTGCGCTGTCGATTCTGCGCGAGACGCCGTTTTCCTTTGCCGCAAGCTGGGATTTGACGGCGATCCCGATGTTCCTGTTGATGGGGGCGATTGCCAATCAGTCGGGCATCTCGACCGCCCTGTTCCGGGCGGCGCGGCTTTGGTTCTCGGCCCTGCCGGGCGGGCTGGCCGTGGCCGCGAACATCGCTTCTGCGGGCTTTGCCGCTGCCTGCGGATCGTCGCTCGCATCAGCGGCGGCGATGGGGCGACTGGCGATTCCAGAGATGCTGAAGGCCGGGTACAACAAGGGGCTCGCAACCGGTGTTGTCGCCTCGGCAGGAACGCTCTCTGCGCTCATTCCGCCCTCTATTCTTCTTGTTTTATATGGTGTTTTTGCAGAGGTGTCGATTTCCCGCCTTTTGATTGCGGGGGTCATTCCCGGCATTCTCACGGGATTTGCCTATGTGGTGATGATCCTGATCCGCTGCAAACTGAACCCCTCATTGGCACCGAAACTCGACGACGCGGAACTCGCGACGCTCAAACGTGACCGGATGTCGGCACTTAAGGAGACGTGGCCGCTGGCGATGCTCATCTTCGGCATCATTGGCGGGCTCTACGGCGGGATCGTCACACCCACCGAAGCCGGTGGTGTTGGGGCGGCGCTGGCTTTGGCGATTTCGATCCTGCAAGGCCGGATGGACACGCGCCGTTTCACCGAAGCGCTCAAAGAGGCGATGGCGGTCACCGCACAGATCTTCTTCGTCGGCATGGGCGCGGTGATGTATACGCGGCTTTTGTCACTCACCGGCGTCTCTGGTCTCTTGGTCGATATGGTCGGCTCCTGGGCGGGCGATCCGCTTTTGATCGTCATCGCGCTCTCCGTCATCTACCTGATCCTCGGCATGTTCCTCGACCCTCTGGGCATCATGCTGATCACCATGCCGGTGTTCCTGCCGATGATCGAAACGCTGGGGCTCGATCTGATCTGGTTCGGTATCATCGTCGTGAAATACATCGAGATCGGGATGATCACGCCGCCGATGGGGATGAATGTCTTCGTTGTGAAATCTGTGGTCGGAAAAGAGGTGCCGATCTGGACGATTTTCCGGGGCGTCGGATGGTTTCTGGCCTGTGAGGTCGTGGTAATGGTGCTGTTGATCGCCTTCCCCTCGATCACGCTGTTCCTGCCGGACCTGATGCGCTGACGGCGACCCCACCTGAGAGCCTTGGGCATGAGCCGGAGCAGACCCTGCATCTCGTGCCCGGCCATACCGGGCGTGGTTCACTTCGATAAGTGATGCGCCTGCCGCAAAAGCGAGATATGTTCTCCTTTTTGTTTTTTCTTGCTACAGAGAAAAGCGAAGGAAGCCCTATGTCTGTCACCAGAAGGCATTGCCAAGTTGTTGTCGGCTTATGGTTTTGCTACAGGGTTCCGGATGAAAATGCCATCATCCCTGCCGCGCCTGAAGGGCTTCCGCTACCCCCGCGAGACCATCGCTTATGCCGCCTGGGCCTATCATCGCTTTGCCCTGAGCACTGCCGACGTCGAGGACCTTCTGGCGAGCGCGGCGTGATCGTCAGTCGCGAAACCGTCCGGCTGTGGGTCAACCGGTTTGGTGCGCATTTTGCCAGTTGTATCCGGAGGGATAGGCCCGCGCTTTCGGACACGTGGCATCTGGACGAGGTCGTCGGCATAGGGCTGCCGTTCGCGCTGAAGGGCCTCGATTTCGCGCAAGCGCGGCTCGGTGGCATAGTATTCTTCGGTCTCGGCGTCATCCAGTCCTCATCGTCATTCTGCACCGCCAGTTCTTCCTCGCGCGCGATGAGACGTTCCTCCTCAGCCAGCAAATCCGGATCCGGCTCGACATCCTGCGGATAGACCCGCCCGAAACTACGAAACGCTCCGTAATCCACCGAGAGATGCACCTCGACCCATTTCCAGGCAGCCTCGAAGGGTTTGGCGGCGGTTTGCAGCTTCTCGATGGCAAGACGCTCGAGGAGTTCGGGGTTTTCCATATGGGTGCTGGCACGATCGTCGAAGAGATCGCCCAGCAGAACACCTCCCGCCGCCTCATAGGCCTCGACACCGACAAAGCGCCCAAGGCCCGAGTTCGCCGAATGCGCCGTCTCGGTCAGTGGGCGATCATGGTCGTCTGTCAGCGTGAAGACCATCACGCATTCGAGGGTCAGATCGCCCGCGCGGAAGTGCTCGACGATTTCGGGCGCAACGCGGGCGAGTTTGAGGCGGCGACGCACTAGGTGGACGGAGACGCCGAACTTCAGTGCAATCACGTCCTCGCTGCGGCCTTCGGCAATCATCTTGTCGAAAGCTTCGAACTGATCCGCCGGGTGCATTGCCGCGCGCTGGAGGTTTTCGGTGGCGGAGGTGAGGACGGCGTTGCGCTCGTCTTCGACGAGGCGCTGGGGCTCGGGCGGGCAGCGGTCTTGGTCAGGGTTCTTGTCACGCCGGACCGGGATGAGACTCTCTCTATCCTTTTCAAGCCCGGCACTCGGGCTTCCCTTTCTCTGGCTCTCGCGAATTCAAATAACGTTTCAATCAAAGACAAAGAGCCTTGTATTGAGGTGATGCTGTGGATGCACCACCTGCGTCTTTAATATGCCATTGCGATTTTGAACTGTCCGTTGTCGCTTTCTTACTCATAATCAAAGCCTGCAGCTGACTATTCTGGTGCCCGGTTTGGGGTAAGCGCGCCGGGCGCTATGCCTTCAAAATACCCTCTACGAATAGTACCTGCTTCCAACTATGGGGCGTCGTTCAAGATCAGCGGATGTAAATCATGGTTTATAGAGAGTACCCGAATTTCCGCGGGCTCACTCATCTGGAGAGGGAAGACTTGCGCCAGAGCGCGACGTAACAGTGGTTCTCTCCGCGAGGACATAGGAAAGTGGTGTCACGATCAAGAGGCCCGCAAGCCCTGCAAAGGCGAAAGACAGGCTCAACGCATCGGCGGCGAATCCCACAATGGCAGGGCCCATGAGTAGGCCAGCATATCCGGCGGTCGTGGCGGAGGCGATAGCAACCGAAGCCGAGCCTACGGCAAAGCGACCTGCCGCACTGATCAGGATGGGTGACATATTCGCAAGACCGATACCCGATAGCCCGAAGCCCAGAAGTGCGACGCCATAGCTGTTCGCGGACAGGATGAGGGCGATCCCGCCTGCGGCGAAGACAGCCCCGAAAGCCAACATCACTGATGGGCCAAGCCTTACGGTCAGGAAATCGCCTGAAAAGCGCATAACGACCATAGCCGCGGCGAAGGTGCTGAACCCCCAACCCGCCGTTGTCACTGTGGCCTGACCTAGTTCGATCGCCAAGAGCCCGCTCCAGTCGAGGAAGGCTCCTTCTACAAGGAAAGTCACCATCAAAAGCACGGCAAAAACGATAACGACCCCTTTCGGGAAAGCGAATTTGTCATCCGAGCCCCCCGCATTCGGCAAGAGCATCGGGCGTGCCATCAGGAGCGCGAGCGCTTCGAGCGCCGCGCAGATGGTCGCAACGGCCACAGGCGAAAGACCCGTACCGAGCAGCCCGGTCACCAGAATGGCGCCGATGAGATTGCCCACGCTGAACAACGCGTGGAAGCCGGACATCAGGGGGCGACCGACCTCTTGTTCGACAGCTGAACCATGCACATTGATGGAAACATCCAGTGCGCCGAAAAACGCGCCGAACGCCATCAAAGCAGCGCTCAAAAGCAACATAGATGGGGCGAGTGTGAGCACAGGCAGCAGAATGGCGGTCATCAGACCGACGATCGGCAGGATACGCTGTGCTCCGAATTTCGAGGCGATGAAGCCGGCAGGGGGCATCGCAAGCAGCGAACCAAGCCCGAGACACAGCAGAACCGCCCCGAACGCGGCTTCGCCGATGCCGAGGCTCTGTTTGATCGAAGGGATAAGAGGTGCCCATCCGCCAATGGCCAAGCCTGCCGCCAGGAATGTGAGGCGCGCGCCCCAGCAGGACGCCATGAGGGATGGTTGCGTCTTTGGCATCAGGTTTCTCACTCCGGGGAAAGGGGAGGGGATCGGTGTATGGCGGCGATAAAGGCAGGATTCAGTAAGGTCAACCGTGTGTCACGACGAAGATGCCGCGAGCGGTTTTAGCAGAGGACATGCACACCGGCCTCAAAGGCTTTCAATGTCTGGTCGTGAGGCCGGTCGCTGATGGTAACACTATAAACCGCGTCGATCCTGGTGAAAGCCGGTGCCATCCAGTGCCTCGCCTGAACGCGATCAGTTTTCAGTCAAGAAGTTAGCATAGACTGGATATCTTCCCTTGTTCCGAAGCTCAATTTCACGGCGGCATCAACAATCGAAATGTTGTTGTTCAAGGCATATTTGGCAACCTTGCTGGCCTTGGTGTATCCGATGTGCGGTACGAGATGTGTCACCAGAACAAGCGAGTTTTCCAACGCTCCCTCGCATTGGTTTACGTTCGCTTCGATCCCGGCCACACATTTGACCGCCAAAGTGTCCATGGCCTGAATGAGAATGCGCATTGATTGCAGGACGTTCAGAATAATGATCGGTTCGAAGGCGTTGAGCTGCAATTGCCCTGCCTCGGCGGCCATCGTCACGGTCAGGTCATTGCCGATGACCTGATAGGCGACCTGATTGACCATTTCAGGGATGACGGGGTTCACCTTGCCCGGCATGATCGACGATCCGGCCTGTACGGGCGGCAAGTGGATTTCGTTGAACCCCGAGCGCGGCCCGGAAGCCAGAAGGCGCAGGTCGTTACAGATCTTCGACACTTTGACCGCAACGCGTTTCAACGTGCCGGAGAAGGTGACATAGGCCCCGGTGTCCGAGGAGGCCTCAATCAAATCGGTTGCGAGTTTTGCCTCCAAACCGCTAATCGCAGCCAGTTCAGTCACTGCGAGTTCTGCATAGCCTTCCGGCGTATTCACCCGCGTCCCGATGGCGGTGCCGCCAAGATTCACCTCGAGCAAAAGATGTGACAGCCGCCCGATGATTTCGACGTCCTCAAGAATGGTCGCGGCAAAGCCCAGGAATTCCTGCCCCAGAGTCATGGGCACGGCATCTTGCAATTGCGTACGCCCTATCTTGTGGATGTCGGCAAAGGCCGTGGCCCGCTCTTGCATCGCCCGGGCCAGACGCAACTGCGCGGCACGGAACGCGTCACATTTCGAGACGATAGCAAGCCGCATGGCGGTCGGGTAGATATCATTCGTGGATTGCGACCGGTTGACGTCGTCATTCGGATGGAGATGGGTATAGTCGCCGGGCCTATGTCCCATGTGGATCAAGGCGACATTCGCGATGACCTCATTTACATTCATATTGGTCGAGGTGCCGGCACCGCCCTGAATCATATCAACGCGAAAGGCGTCGTGGTACCGGCCTTCAAGGATTTCGGAACAGGCCAGTTTGATATAGTGGGCTTTCGCGGGTGATAACACACCCAGCTTTTCATTTGCGCTGGCGGCGGCCAGTTTAACCCATACCAGTGCGGTGATGAATTCTGGAAAGTGGCTCAATGGAATGCCAGAAATCGGGAAGTTTTCAATCGCCCTGTGGGTATGAACACCCCATAAACAGTCTTGAGGGAGTTCGACTTCTCCGAGATTGTCTTCTTCGGTGCGGGTGCGAGCGTTCATGACGGGGCCTCGTTCGGCAAGAGAACATTAAGACAGAAGCTACACCAGGCCCCGCTATCGCGTATTCGTGAAGCGGGACCGGTGGGGGTGTGGGGCAGCCGGTCGCCATCGCCAGCCTAAGCGAGAACAAGTGATTGCATCCTGGAATGCAAGTCGCGGGCGACGTCGAAACTGTTTTGCTGCTGCTGGCGCTGACAGAAAAGCTCGCAACTCCACCAGCCTTCGTAACCGGTGGATTTCACCGCATCGACCCATTGTTTCAGATCAAGCACCCCTTCGCCCGTCGGCACGTCGCGCAGGACCGTTTCATCGGGAAGACCGGAGTCATGGCGCAGGCTGTCACAGATATGCACACCATAAATCAAATCTCCGGGCAGGGCGGCAACGTCCTCGGGGCTGTCTCCAGAGGCGTAGCAATGCCAGAAGTCGATCACCATCTTGAGATTGGGGCGGTCGGCCATGGCAATGACATCTGCCTGATCTTTCAAACGGTTGAGAGGCACCCAGGCGAGCGCCTCTAGATAGATGATCAGCCCGTCTTCCGCGGCAAGATCCGCCAGCATCGCGAGATTTTTTGCCGCAATTGAAAATTGCTCGTCACGGGACAGAGCGAGTGTGCCGCAATATCCGTCGGTCTGTTCTCCGTTGGCATTACGGCGCACGGTGTCGATCTGAACGGGCCCGGTGAGCACCTGCACGCCTTTCGCGCCGACGAGACGGGCCAGACGAAACAGCTCGCGTGCCTCGGCAATAAGAGCGGCTTCGTCGTCCCCATGCCGTTCGATATCGAGGAGAAAACCGATCCCCGGCACCTCGACACCAGAGAACCAGCTCGCAATCTCGTCTTCCGAAACTCCGGCCTCCAGGGCGGCCTTAAGCTTGCCCGCGTTGACTTCGAGACCTTCAAACCCGGTCTGGCGCATGATTTCGAGGTCAATGGCAAGCGGGGCGTGACGTGAGACAAGCCCGTGATAGATCAGAGTCTGGGTCATTGCGTATCTCCTGTTTGAGCGCTCACCCGGGGAGAGGCGGGGGGGAGTTTCTGTCCGCGAATGAGATCGGCGGCCTTTTCGCCGATCATGATGCACACAGCGTTGAGGTTGCCCGAAATGATCCGTGGCATGATGGAGGCATCCGCAACACGCAGGCCTTCGATCCCGTGCAGGCGCAACTCCGGATCGACCACCGACATATCATCTGTCCCCATGCGACAGGTGCCTGCCGGGTGGAGTGCGGCATGGGCTTCGGTCTGACAGAACCGTTTCAGCTCCTCGCGGGTCATCTTCGGATTTTCCGGAACATGCCGTCTTTCGACGTGTTGTTTGAGCGCCGGTTGCTCCATGATCTCAATGGCAAGCTCCGCCGCATTGGTGACCGCCTCCAGATCGCGCGGATCGCCGAAATAATTCGGACGGATGCGCGGGGGCAAGGCGGGGTCGCTGCCGTTCAGTCGCACATCTCCACGGGAATAGGGCCGGATCTGGCCGAGGTTGATGGTCGCACCATTGCCCCCGGGAACACCATCGACACCCTCTTCGATGCCCGCGCCGCAGACCATGAAGAACTGGCAATCGGGGAGCTTTTCGGATTTGTCGCCCCACCAGAAAGCCCCACCCTCGATCAGGTTTGAGACAGCCGGGCCGCTCTGGAACAGCACATATTCGAGGCCCGCCATTGCCCGCCAATGGAGCTTTTTATATTTGTCGTAGCTGATGGCCTTGTTCAGTTGATAGACCAGCGAAATTTCTATGTGGTCCTGAAAGTTCTGGCCCACGCCCGGAAGATCGGCGATCGGTGTGATCCCATTTGCCTCAAGGTGAGCCGCCGGACCAATGCCTGACAGCATGAGAAGTTTCGGCGTGGCGATCGCCCCCGCACTGAGGATCACTTCCTTGCGGGCGCGCAATATATGTTGTTTTCCCCTGCGGGTGTATTCCACGCCCACCGCGCGTCCGCCCTCGATGAGAATACGGGTGACGGCGCATCCCGTGCGCAGCGAAAAATTCTTACGCTTTCGCGCCGGGCGGACGTAGGCGGCGGCTGCCGAGGAGCGCAGGGGGCCGCGCGCCGTAATCTGGTACAGGCCGGTGCCCGCCTGTTCGCCCGAGTTGAAATCGGGATTCAGCGGCAGTCCCTTTTGCTGACAGGCCTGAAGCCAGGCTCGGGTCAGCGGGTGAATGTTATCAATGTCAGAGACTTTGAGCGGACCATCCGTACCATGCGCAGGTCCGGCGAAGCGGTTGTTGTTCTCCGATTTGACGAAATAGGGAAGCACATCGTCGTAGCCCCATCCCGTGGCGCCATCCGCAACCCAGCCTTCGTAATCCTCGGGATTGCCGCGGATGTAGATCATGGCGTTGACGGAACTTCCGCCGCCCAGAACGGAGGCCTGAACCATGGTCGGTGCATCATTGCGGCCTTGCCCCGGGCCCGGCTCCCACGGCAGTCGTTTGAGAAGTTTGCCCTGTGCGGTCTTGTAATAGGCGCCCGGAATATGAATCCAAGGGCTGAGATCGCGCGGGCCTTCTTCGAGCAAAGCCACCTGGATCGAAGAGTCTTCCGAAAGGCGACCGGCAACAGTGCAGCCCGTTGAACCACCACCAACGACGATGTAGTCAACTTCGTCTTTTGTCTGAGTCATTTTTTTGGTCTTTCTAGTGAGCATGGTGTCATCTCGCGGAACCGGCGCTCAGACTGAGGTGCCGTGAGGCGCTGTCGAATGACACAGAATATTCGGGATGTTTGACGCGGGTGCGTTGAGACGTGTGGTGCCGTCATCGGGGAGGGGCGCATGTCTGTCATTCCTTGGATGTATTCGCAAGGAGCTGTGTGAGATCTTCGCCGGCATTGAAACGGTCGAGAAGCGGCTGTCCGATCTTCTCGCCATACAACGCAAAAATTCCGGCGCGTAACGTATCGGGATGTGTGAGGTTGCGGTGACATGCCTCCCGGTTCGCCGTGAGCCCTGCAACGCACCGGTCTGCGAGAAGTTGCGCTGCATTCTCCAACATCGTGAGATTGTTTAGCAAGTGATACGCAATCAGCGGTTCAAATGCATTGCGTTGCAACTGGCCCGCTTCGCTCGCGAGCCCGATCGTTACATCTGTGCCGATGATATGAAAAGCCACCTGATTGACCATTTCCGGTATCACAGGATTGATTTTGCCAATAACATGCGGCGATCCGGTCTGCACAGGCGGAATGACAATTTCACCAAATCCGCCTTGCGCCCCGCTTGCCAGCAATCGGAGATCATTACAGATTTTCGAGAGTGAAACCGCCACACTGCGTAACAGACCTGAAAATTTGACAAGGTCGTTGCTGTTCCAGGCCGCGCTGGCCGGGTGATGGGCAGGACCAAGATCCAATCCCGTTATTTCCGCAAGCTCAAGAATAACGGCGTCCGCGAATTCGGGTTTGGCAGAGAGGCTTGTGCCTGCAATTGGGCCACCAATGTTCAGAGCGGACAGGGCGCTGGACATGGGAGCAATGCCCTCGGCCTCTAAGAGGATGGCATCCGAAAAGGCGGCGAATTCCTCTTCAAGCGTCATCGGGACCGCATCTTGCAGATGGGTTCTCCCGATTTTCAATATGCCGCGAAACGCTTTTGCGCGCTCGTCGAAGGCGTTCGCAAGTCTTTGCAGGACAGTGTTGAGTCGTGGCGCACCAAGAAGAAGCGCCACCCGCAAAGCCGCGTTGTGAACATCGGTGGTCGATTGCGAGCGATTTACGTCTTTGACCGGATGCAGATGTTTGTAGTCGCCGCAGGCATAGCCCATCAACTCCAGCCCGCGGTTCGCGACCACTTCGTTGATGTTCATATGCGATGAGGTTCCGCCCCCTCCCTCGAAGACATCGACGATAAAATGCGCACGATGTTGACCGGAGATGAGTTCATCGCAAACACGACCGATAATCTCGGCTTTCTCAGGGGAGAGACCCGCGACACGTGCGTTGGCCTGAGCGGCTGCCTTCTTGATCTGCGCCATTGCCGAGACTAGCGACGAAAGTGTGCCGATGTTGCGCCCGGAAACCACAAAGTTTTCGGACGCACGCAGAGAATTGATGCCATAGAGTGCCTCGCCTGGCAGGCGACGCTCCCCGAGTTCGTCGTTTTCTGTACGCGACCAGGTTTCAATCTGTGGCATGTGTTCACTCCGTATGACGGCCTGGATTACGGACCAGGCAACTACAAACTTCAGGACGTTGTAATCGGGTGAAGCTCGATGGCCAGCCAGACGCAGTCGGTGTCGGCATAGTAGCGGTGCCACGGATACGTCCATTCGTTCGGACCGGTCACGCGGCAGAACGGATCGTGAGAGAAGCCGATCGACATGGGCATGTCTTCATAGAGTGTGGCTTCATCGTTTTCGTGGAATTTCTGCATCCGTCCGACACCGTGAATCTGGGTGTGAACTTCCAGGAAGGGGTGCTCGTTGTGAATGAAGCAATCGGTATCGCCGGGGGACCACCACAGGTTGATCTTCAACTCAAAGTCTTGCGTTTCTTCAGATTGTGCGCGTTCATTGGTGAAGAACTTGGCATCGGTGCTGACGATCCCGAGGGTGTCCTGCGCGGAGATATAAAGAGGCGTGTCACGGGGGAAGCTACGGATACGGTTGCCAAGCCAGTCCCAGCCACGGAACACACATCCGCCCAAATTGGTCGCTTTGCGCACCTTGATCAAGGCCGCGCGCTCGCCCGACTTGATAACACCGCCTTTGAGCCAGGTCGATTTCCAAGGCGGAATGATCGCCGGATCTTTGTCGCCGGTGACCATCGGCTTCGGTGAGAGATTCACGACAACGGCGTCTTCGACCTTGTAATCGGTCGGGTTTTCAACGAGCTGAGCGGCGATGAATTCGTCGGCGAAAGCCAGATCACGAACAGTGTTTTGCATGGGTACAGTCCTTTAAAAGGGGTCTTTGAGCCGAGAAAAACATGGAATCGGGGACTGTACCATTGCGCGAAAAGCTAATTTTCGACGCAATGTGACGCACTTTTGAGAGGTGCTGCCGCAAAAGACATCGCAATGTATTAACAGGGATTGACGCTTGTTGGTGTCAGAAAAGCCTCATCTTGTTGCATAACCGCTTGTTGCATAACCGCACAAAATCATGAACCAATATGCATCTAGGCCGCCAGAGAGTTCGATATGACCTACACCGTGACCCAAGACGCCCACGCCGTTCTCTTCCCTGCGTTTGACGGGCTTGTGCTCAGCGATGCGTTGCGCAGCTATCTTGACCAGGGCGGTGTCTCGATTCTTATTGGCGAGAGCCGGGACGAATATGTTGCCAGATGCATGTCCGACACGCGGCGCGGACAGGAAAGGGCAGACAGCTTTCTCCAGGTGACCCAGGAGGCCCGGCGTCGCGCGGGCGTTCTTCTTGCCGCAGTGGATCAAGAGCTCGGCGGCATCTGCCGGCTCCACGATCTCGTTCCGCAGTTCCCGCCGCGTTCACAATTGTCCCGCGTCCCTGCGGAGTTGATCTTCGAACGCGCCAGGAGCGTTGCTGAAATGGCAGCGAGCCTCGGCATCAATTTGTTTCTGTCGCCGGTTCTGGACGTCTTGGATGGGGAAAACGTCTGGCTGGCCGGGCGCACATGGTCGCAAGATCCCAAGGTGGTCGCGCAGGTGTCGTCGGCCTATATCAGAGGTGTACGCGCGGGGAAAGTTGCGGCGACCGCCAAGCATTTCCCAGGATTCCGATCGACGACGGGCGATCCGGCAATCGACGCAGCGGCGCAATCCCTGACGTCTTTGGACGTTATCGAAGCTGGGCTACTGCCTTTCCGGGCCGCTATCTCCGAAGGGGTGGATGTGGTTATGGTCGGCCCGGCCATCGTTCGCGCGATTGATCCGGAGCGACCGGCCTTGCGATCGGAAAAGATCGTTGGAATGTTGAAAGGGCAACTCGGGTTCAAAGGGTTGGTCATGGCTGATGATCTCGATGCCAAAGCGACGATGCTGGATGATAGCCTTGAAAGGGTGGCCATCGATGCGCTGAATGCTGGTTGCGATTTGCTGTTGCTGGCGGATATCGGCACGCAAGTTCCTGATCTTGCGAAGAGCCTTGTGAGGGCTGCCGAACGGGGACAGATTTCGCGTGAAGCTTTGGCAAAATCGGCCGCAAAGGTACGGGGGCTTGCTGCGGCGTTTTCCGCGCCATAGGCGAACCTCAAAGACGACGCGCCAACGCTGCGCAAGGGCGCCCTGCAGGACCGGTTGATGCAGCGGGGTAGGGTGTTTTGCCATGTGATCAGAGTGGTTGGAATCAGGAAGGTTTGATCATATCCGGACTTTCGCCCAAATAATCGCGGGCTTCCCGTGGAATAGACGGATCATTCATATCGAGTGCGGACGCTGTTTCAAGCTCAGCACGGGTCAGCAGACCGGGCTTTCGATAATGGAGCACAGCGCGCGTCGCGAACGGTTGCCGGAACATTGTAGCGGCCACGCCACTGACGATCCCGAAGAGAAAGCGTTTCGAGCTGCGCTGAACGCTCGAAAAGATGCCGAATGTGAATTCATTTCGCTGCACCGTTTCGAAATCGATCGTGAATACCCTATCATCGAGAATAAATGAAAACCCATGGTATTTAAAGATATAGGCTGTGCGTGACGGGTTCTCATAACTCGGAAACCGTTCGATATAATAATGGTTGAGGAAATCGCCATTGCGATAGATGCAAAAAGACGATCTCAGAATCCGGCGGGTATATATCGACGAATACTGATAACGGTCGTAGCAGCCAAGATAATCCCCCATCTCGATCTTGTTTGAGATTGCTGCGGTTTCCAGAAATCGGATCACCTGAGGAGATTTTCGGAGATAGTCGAGCGCTTCAAAGAAATTTCCGTCCACCAGCGCCAGAAACCGGTCGTGATCTTCGAACAGGAGTTCCGGGCTCAGTCCAAAATAATTCGCGATCAGACGCACATTGCCACCCGAAGGCATGTGACGGCCCGAGAGATACTTGTTGAATTGTTGACGGTTGATCCCGATCTTTCGGCAGACTTGCGAGATGGAGGCTTCACGATCGCACAAAAGGCGCAGATTCGCGGCGAACTTATCCATTCTATTCCGGTAGGGGGCGGCGGGGTCGGTATTCATTGTACGGACTTTCGCAGGGTGTGCGTCAGATTGCGCAAGTTATCTTCTAAATGCGAAATTGTTCGAGAGACGTCAAGTTGGCAATCTTTCCCAATCCAAATTTTAATTGCCGCTTACAAGCAGCGGCTCAGTAAAACGGGGAAGTCCATGAAGCTAACTGGTGGTCAAGTTGTAGCGCGCGCGCTCAAAGAATACGGGGTCGAATATGTCGCTGGCGTTCCGGGCCACGGTATCTGGGCGCTGTTCGATGCGTTTCTTGAAGAGGGTTCCGAGATCCCGTTCATCCAAGTGATGCACGAACAAAGTGCGGTTCACATGGCCGATGGCTATTACCGTGCCTGCGGCAAACCGATGGCGTGTTCCACTTCGGTCGGTCCCGGCGCTACCAACACGATCATCGGTCTGGCGACCGCATATGCGGACTCGACGTCGGTCTTTTACGTTTCCGGGTCCCCGCAGACCTACATGCAAGGTCACGGTACCATGCAGGAACTCGAGCGTCAGCAGGACAACGCGTTCCCGCGGATCACCGAGCAGGTGACCAAGCGTGCATGGCAAGCCCACTCGACCAAAGTCCTTCCGACGATCATGCACCGCGCATTCAACGAGATGATGACCGGTCGTCCGGGTCCGGTTCACGTTGAAGTTCCGATGGACGTTCAGGTCGAAGCTGACGAAGTCACGATTCACCCGCTTGAAAAGCGTCTGCCCACCGGCATTGCGCATCCGGATCCGGAAGCCATCAAAGCCGCTGCGAAAGTGTTGCTCGGTGCGAAACGCCCGGTCATCGTTGCCGGCGGTGGCGCAATCACTGCGAACGCCTCGAAAGAACTCACTGCCCTCGCAAAGAAACTTGGCGCTGCTGTGTCGATCACCTGGAACGGTAAAGGTGCGATCTCTGAAGACAACGCGCTCTTCATCGGCGCTGTGGGTCAAACCGGCACGACCTGTGGTAACGAAATCACCGCATCTGCCGACGTGGTCATTTCCGTTGGCTGCCGCTTCACCGACTGGTCCGCATCTTCCTATGCCAAAGGCGTGTCCTTCAGCTTCCCTCCGGGCAAACTGATCCACATCGACCTCGATCCGCGCGAAATCGGCAAAACCTACCCGACCGAAGTTGGTATCGTTGCAGACGCCAAAATCGCGCTTCAGAAACTGCTCGAAGAAATCTCCGACGAAGATGCAGCCAAACTGGTTGCTTCGAACGCGGATTTCCTCGCAGAAGTTGAAGAAGCGAAAGCAAAGTGGCGCAAACTAGTTGAGCCGCGCGAACTCAGCACGGAAACCCCGTTCACCTCGCAGCGCCCGTTGGTCGCCCTGCGCAAGGTTCTGCCGCGCGACGGTATCGTGGTTGCCGGTTCCGGCAACACCCAGGGCTCTGTGAAGCAGAGCTTCCAGGTCTTCGAACCGCGCACGCACCTGACCTCCGGCTCCTATTCGCCGATGGGCTGGGCTGTGCCTGCCGCAATGGGCGCCAAGCTCGCATGCCCGGATCGCAAAGTTGTCGCGATTGTTGGCGACGGTGACTTCATGATGTCGCTCCCGGAAATGGGCACGGCTGTCATGAACGGCATCAACGTTGTCTTCCTCGTGCTCAACAACCAAGGCTATATGTCGATCCGCGGTGGTCAGCGTAAGTTCATGGGGCGTCACATTGCCTCTGAATTCAACAACCACGCTGGCAATGGCGAACCGTATTCCGCAGAGATTGCAGAAACGGCGAAGGCCTTCGGTCTGAAAGCCTGGAAGGTTGAGAAAGACGAAGATCTCGAGAGCACTCTCGAAGAGGCCATCAACACCGACGGCCCGACCCTCGTAGAAGTCATCGTCTCGCGCGACGCGGCTGGTCCGTTCGCTACGGGTTGGTGGGATTTCCCGTCGCCGGACTACTACGAGAAAGAACAGGAAGCTTACGCGGAAATGCGCGCAAAAGAGCAGATGCTCTAAGCGACCGCGTTTTAGTCAAACCTTCATCGAAACTTCAGGGTGCATCGCTGTGCGATGCACCTAATAAGGAAGCTATACCATGATCCGTCATATTAAGACCGCCCGACTTGTTAATGGGGATCAAACGGACCCCGCCGTTACCGAAGCCGTAGAAGGCTTGCTGGCTAAAGTCGCGGAAGGTGGCGATAAGGCCATTCGCGAACTCAGCGTGCGCTTCGATGGCCTCGATCGCGAGAGCTACCGTCTGACGGATCAGGAGATCCGTGCCTGCATTGATAACCTCACCGAACAGGAGCGGCTCGATCTTGATTTTGCCCAAGATCAGGTGCGCAACTTCGCCCAGGCTCAACTTGGCACGATGAGTGATCTCGAGGTTGAAACCCTTCCCGGCGTTATCCTTGGGCACAAAAACGTTCCAATCGCGAACGTGGGGTGCTACGTTCCAGGCGGCAAATATCCGCTCCTCGCGTCTGCGCACATGACGGTCCTCACTGCTAAGGTTGCGGGCTGTGATCGTGTGATCACCTGCGCACCGCCGTTCAAAGGCAAGATCGCTGAGAAAATTGTTGCTGCGCAAGCCCTTGCAGGCGCGGATGAGATCTACTGTCTCGGCGGCGTTCAGGCGATTGCGGCTATGGCTTATGGCACGGAAACGATCAACCCTGTCGACATGCTGGCAGGCCCCGGAAACGCCTACGTCGCAGAGGCGAAGCGGTTGCTCTTCGGGAAAGTCGGCATCGACCTGTTCGCCGGTCCGACGGAAACTCTGGTCATTGCCGATGACACGGTGGATGGCGAGATCTGTGCAACCGATCTCCTGGGTCAAGCCGAGCATGGCGTGAACTCGCCCGCTATTCTCGTGACCAACTCTGAGAAACTCGCACGGGAAACGCTGGCCGAAATCGAACGCCTGCTCAAGATCCTTCCGACAGCAGAAGTTGCGGCCAAATCCTGGGAAGATTATGGTGAGATCATTCTGTGTGATACCGTGGACGAAATGGTTGCCGAAGGCGACCGGATCGCATCCGAGCACGTTCAGGTCATGACCGAGGATCCGGATTATTTCCTCGAAAACATGAAGAATTACGGTGCGCTGTTCCTCGGCGCGCGAACCAACGTTGCCTTTGGCGACAAGGTGATTGGGACCAACCACACCCTACCGACCCTGCGTGCAGCGCGCTACACTGGCGGTCTTTGGGTCGGCAAGTTCCTGAAAACCTGTACCTATCAAAAAGTTCTGACCGATGAGGCCTCCGCAAAGATCGGCGCCTATGGGTCCCGGCTCTGTCACATGGAAGGTTTTGTCGGTCATGCCGAGCAAGCAAATATCCGTGTCCGTCGCTATGGCAAGAAAAACGTCCCATACGGTGGTGCTGCTTCGGCCGACTGAACAAGCAACGCGTAAATTGGCCCCGCGCAACTAAAAGTGGGCCATACTCTCTTTCAAAGCAAACAACAGGGAAACTAAGAGATGAAATTTAAATCCGTACTTCTGGCGAGCGCACTCGCACTGCCTTTGCCCGCAGTGGCTCAGGACCAAGGTTCAATCGAAGTCTTGCACCATTGGGTCTCCGAAAGCGAAGTTGCTGCTCTCAACGTGATCCGCAACAAACTTGCAGAAGAAGGTTTCGGCTGGGAAGACAGCGCCGTTGGCGGCATGTCTGGCGCGAACGCGACCCAGGCACTGCGTACCCGCCTCGCTTCGGGCAACCCTCCGGGCGCGATGCAGTTTCTCGGCTTTGAAGGCCAGAACTGGTTCGCCGAAGGCGTGGTCCGCGATTTCGCTGACGTTGCGAATGAAAACGGCTGGTTCGACGCCATCGCACCGCAGGTTCGTGAATTCGTGACGTCGGATGACAGCTTCTTTGCAATGCCGATCAACATGCACCGCCAAAACTGGGTCTGGGCCAACAAAAAAGTCTTCGACGAGAATGGCCTGACTGTCCCGGCAACTTGGGCAGATCTGATTGCCATGGGGCCGACCCTGAAAGAGGCCGGTATCGTACCGCTGGCCACTGGCGATGAAGCCTGGCAAATCCAGTTGATTTTCGATGCGCTCGTCACCGACCTTAACGGCCCGGATTTCTACCGCAAAGCTGTAGTCGATCTTGACCCCGAAGCGCTTGCAAGCCCGGAAATGGTCAAAGTTTTCGACACGCTACGCGAAGTGCGCGGTCTGGTCGACGACGGATTCGTCGGCCGCGACTGGGCGGTTGCCACCGGCATGGTCGCATCCGGTGAAGCCGCGATGCAGGTGCACGGCGACTGGGCAAAGGGCGAGTTCCTTGCCCACGGACTGGTTGAAGGCGAAGATTTCCTCTGCTTTGCCACGCCGAGCGAGACACCGAGCTATCTGTTCCTGATCGACAGCTTCGGCGCTTTCGAAACGCGGGACAAGAAAGTCACCGCCGCGCAAGACGCACTGGCAAAGGCCATTATGGACCCGGAAGTTCAGCGCGAATTCAACAAGATCAAAGGGTCGATCCCGGCACGTTCCGACGTTTCGGTCGAAGGTTTTGACTCCTGTGGTGTAAAAGCCTTTGAAGATCGTGAAGCCGCTGTTGAAAACGGTGCCATGCTCGGCGCGTTGACCCATGGTTTCGCGAGTCAGCCGCAATTTGCCGGCGTGTTCAGCGATGTGGTTGGCACGTTCTTTGTCACTGACATGACGTCGCAAGATGCGGTGGACATGCTGGTTAACGGCATCGCAAACGCGATGTAACGTGCGCAGACCGGAACGTCTTCCTCCCCTGCGTTCCGGTCTGCCTTGTCCCACGGTAAGGAGACACCATGCCCCAAACTTCCCGTACACCCGCCTCAGGAATCGATCCGGATCGTACCGCCGTTTCCTTTAAGACCCGTCTCGCCAACTGGCTGCCGCGTCTCGTGTTGGCGCCCAGTTTTCTTGCTGTGCTCATCGGTGTTTACGTATTCATCGCCTGGACACTCTGGATTTCGTTTTCCTCGTCCTCGATGTTGCCGCGTTACGATTTCATCGGCTTCGACCAATATGTCCGCCTGTGGAACACTCCGCGCTGGCACACCGCCGTTATCAACCTGTTCCTGTTCACCTTCCTGTTCCTGACAATTACCATTGCACTTGGTCTGCTGATGGCAATTCTTCTGGATCAGAATGTCCGCGCCGAAGGTGCACTCAGAACAATCTATCTCTACCCGATGGCGCTGTCCTTCATCGTTACAGGGACCGCGTGGAAATGGGTATTGAACCCCGATCTCGGCATCGAAAAGGTGGTGCAATCCTGGGGGTGGGAAAACTTTGCCTTCGACTGGATCACACGACCAGATTTTGCAATCTACTGCGTCGTAATCGCCGCGGTTTGGCAATCCACCGGTTTTGCTATGGCGATCTTTCTTGCGGGTCTTCGTGGTATTGACAACTCGATCATCAAGGCTGCTCAGATTGAGGGGGCATCCCTGCCGCGCATCTACATGAGCATCATCGTGCCGCTTCTGCGTCCGGCGTTTCTCAGCGTGATCGTTCTCTTGTCCTACATCTCGATCAAGAGCTTCGATCTTGTGCTTGCCCTGACCAACACCGGTCCGGGGGGCTCGACGGAAATGCCCTCGACTTTCATGTTCGCCTATACCTTCCAGCGCAACCAGATGGGTGTTGGTGCAGCCAGCGCGATCATGATGCTGATGACCGTCGCCGCGATCATCATTCCCTATCTTTACTCTGAACTCCGGGAGGATGCTAATGGCCACTAAGTCGCTTGCCCGCCAGCGCGCCCTAGGACGTATCTTCATCTATGGTGCTTTGATTCTCCTGGCGCTCTATTACCTCATGCCGCTCTGGGTCATGATCACGACATCGCTGAAACCGCTCGACGAAATCTATTCGGGCTCCTTCATCGGTCTCCCCCAAAGCGTCACCTTCGAGGCTTGGAAAAAGGCTTGGTCCGGAGCCTGTATCGGTACGGAATGCACCGGGTTGAAACCCTACTTCGTAAATTCCATCCTGTTGGTGGTTCCTGCTGTGCTTATGTCGACCGGACTTGGCGCCTTGAACGGTTATGTTCTGACAAAATGGCGCTTCAAAGGTGCAAACCTGGTCTTTGGCATGATGCTTTTCGGTTGTTTCCTGCCTTATCAGGCTGTGATCCTGCCCATGGCACAGGTGCTGGGACGACTTGGCCTGTCCGGCTCAATTCCGGGGTTGATCCTCGTTCACACGGTTTACGGCATCTGCTTTACCAGCCTGTTTTTCCGGAACTACTTTGTCACCATTCCGGATGAACTTACCAAGGCGGCACAGATCGACGGAGCCGGGTTCTTCCGTATCTTTTTCTCGATCATGCTGCCCGCAGCGCTGCCGATCATCGTTGTGAGCTGTATCTGGCAATTCACCCAGATCTGGAATGACTTCCTCTTCGGTGTGTCCTTTACCGCCGGCGCCGATACCCCGATCACGGTGGCGCTCAACAACATCGTCAACGTCACCACAGGCCGCAAACAATATAACGTCGACATGGCTTCGGCGATGATTGCGGCAATACCTACTTTGCTCGTCTATGTCATCGCCGGTCGCTATTTCGTGCGCGGCCTGACTGCCGGCGCCGTGAAAGGATAATTCAATGGCAACTCTCGATATCAACCGCGTCCGCAAATCTTACGGCAAACATGAGGTTCTCAAAGAGGTTAATATCTCAGTGGGAGACGGGGATTTCCTTGTTCTTCTGGGACCGTCGGGCTGCGGCAAATCCACTTTGCTCAATATCATCGCGGGTCTTGAGGAGATCACAGATGGTGAGGTTCTGATCGGCAATCGCGTCGTCAATGACCTGTCGCCAAAGGACCGCGACATTGCCATGGTGTTTCAGAGCTATGCGCTCTATCCCACTATGACCGTGCGCCAGAATATCGAATTCGGTATGAAAATTCGGGGCATTCCGGCTGCAGAGCGGACGAAGGCCACCGAAGCTGCCGCCGAAATGCTGCAAATGTCGGCGCTGCTGGATCGCAAACCAAGCCAGCTTTCCGGCGGTCAGCGTCAGCGTGTTGCCATGGGCCGTGCCATCGTGCGTCATCCCGAGCTGTTCCTCTTCGACGAGCCGCTCTCGAACCTCGATGCCAAACTTCGTGTCGATATGCGCACGGAAATCAAGCGTTTGCACCAACGTCTCGGCGCGACGATCGTTTACGTGACCCATGACCAGATCGAGGCGATGACGCTGGCCACGAAGGTCGCCGTGATGAAGGACGGCATCGTCCAGCACTTCGGCGCACCGCAGGAGGTCTATGACCGTCCTGCCAATACCTACGTCGCGCGTTTCGTGGGCTCTCCGGCCATGAACATCATCCCGGGACGTCTGCTGAGTTCGGATGGTGCGGCAACTGTGGCATTCGATACACCGCAAGGTGAAGCGCTCATTTCCGGCGTGCCGCTTTCGGTCGAAACACGTGAGCGTTTCGCGGGGCGTGATGTTCTCGTTGGTGTCCGTCCGGAACATTTCTCACTGGATGCATCCGGTGTGGTGCCGATCGGGGTCGACATCGTCGAACCGACCGGGCCGGACACACTCGTCGTCTTCTCTGCGGGGGGCACCGAAGTGGTCGCACGTCTTGATCCGGTCGCGTTGGGGATTGGCGATGAAGTGCGTTTCGCCGTGAAGTCTGATAAAGTCGTGCTCTTCGATCCCGAAACAGAGACCCGGCTGGATTAACCGGACGTGGACGCGGATCTGATCATTGTCGGCTCTGGGGTTGGCGGTGCGTCGCTTGCGGCTGCACTTGCACCCTCGGGCTTACGCATCCTGATCGTCGAAAAGGGGCAACATCTGCTCGATTGCCCCGAAGCACGTGACGACAAGGCGATCTTTCTGCGTGGGCATTTCGCGCCGACCGAACAATGGATGGGCGCGGACGGCACTCCCTTTGTTGCCGGAAACTACTATGCCGTTGGCGGAAATTCGAAGTTTTACGGTGCGGTCATGTACCGATACCGAGAAGCCGATTTCCGCCCGCGTCAGCATTTCGAAGGCACAACGCCCGGCTGGCCGTTGGACTATGCAGAACTGGCGCCGTGGTACGATGCGGCCGAAACGCTGTTTCGTGTGCGCGGAAAAGCCGGGGAGGACCCGACGGAACCTCCCAGAAAAGGTCCTTATGCCTGGCCAGCGGTTCCGGATGAGCCAGTGATGAGAGAGGTCCGTCGAAGGTTGCAGGCGGCTGGTGGGCATCCCGCCTCGCTTCCTCTTGCCATCGACATCGACGCCTGGCTCGCTCAGGGCCAGACCGGCTGGGATGCCTTTCCGAATACCGGATCTGGCAAGATCGATGCTGAAACGGGTCCGCTCAATGATGCGCTCGCATATGACACAGTGCGCCTCATGACTGGTGCGGAGGTCATCCGGCTGGAGACCGACGCTGCAGGCGAATGCATCACGGCGGTTGTGGTGCGCAAGACAGATGGCGAAGAGCAGGTGCTTAAATCCCGAGGTGTTGCGCTCGCTGCCGGTGCGATTCAGTCGGCGGCGCTTTTGCTCAAGTCGGCAAATGCCGCGCATCCGACGGGTCTGGCCAATGGCTCCGATCAGGTCGGACGGAATTTCATGAACCACAACAGTTCCGCAATGTTGACGTTCAATCCTTTGCTACGCAATACGAGCGTTTATCAAAAGACCCTGAGTCTGAACGACTTTTATGACTCCGACCCGGAGGAAGGTGCGCCACTGGGCAATGTTCAGGGCCTGGGCCGGATCACTGCGGCAGTTCTGAAGTCGAATATGCGCTGGTTGCCGATGCCGCTTGCACGGCTTCTGGCCGCTTATGCTTTTGGCTGGTTCCTGCAAAGCGAGGATTTGCCCGATCCCGAGAGCCGCGTCATGTGGCGGGATGGCCGGATCGTGATCCAGTGGCAGCGCAGCAACATGCGGGCACACAAAACCCTGATCGCCCGCACCCGTGCTTTGATGCGCAAGGCCGGTTTCCCGATCGTCCTTACTCATACCTTCGGTGTGCGCACCACATCGCACCAATGTGGTACGGCCAGACTGGGGCGCGATCCGAAAACTTCGGTGGTGTCGCCTGAACTGCAGAGCCACCAGATTAGAAATCTGTGGATCACAGACGCTTCCGTTCTGCCAACCTCAGCCGCCGTCAATCCGGCGCTGACGATCAGCGCGCTCGCTCTGCGCGCCGCAGAGGCGATCAGAGCGACTATAAAAATAAAATAACACATCACCAACAGGAGAAAACAAATGAAATTTAGTCTTGCCGCACTTGCGTTCTGCATTGCGTCTCCGGTTCTGGCCGGAGAAACGGATATCCAGATCGCGAGTGGAAACAACACACTCGCTGCAACTCTCAACCTGCCCGAAGACAGCGCGCGTCCGCCCGTCGTACTGATGTTGCACGGGTTTACAGGCCAGCGCCAAGAGTTCGCAACGCCCGAAGACAATACGGAGCTTTTTGTCTTTCTTGCCGACAAACTCGCGGAAGTTGGAATAGCTTCCCTCCGAATCGACTTTGCCGGTTCAGGGGAAAGCACCGGAAACTGGTCGGAAACAACGTTCAGCGGGCAGATTGCGGATGCTCTGGCGGCGTTCGATCATCTCCAGGCACGCGAAGATGTCGACACCGGACAGATCGGTATTCTTGGCTATAGTCAGGGTGGTCTCGTCGGTGCGCATTTGGCCGGTGCGCGACCGGAGGCGGCCGCAACCATGCTATGGGCGCCTGTGACCAATCCGCTGCGGACCTATGCAGGTCTGCTGGGTGCGGAGACCGTGGAAACGGCATTGACAGCAGCACCTGAGACGCCCTTTACTGCGGCGCTGTCCTGGGGAGGCGAGACCACATTGAATGCGAGCTTCTTCCACGATCTGGTGACGGTCGATCCGGCGGGAGCAATCGCATCTTATGGCGGGCCTCTTGCCGTCGTTGTTGGACTTCAGGAAACCATTGTGACGCCACAGCCTGCGGCTGGGCAGATCCTGCTTGATTATCACAAGGGTGAAGAAGCCCTCATCAAGATCAACAGTGATCACGATTGGGGCTGGGGAACTTCAAAAGACATCGTGGAGACTGAATTGGCGCCCGTGACCGTTGATTGGTTCCAGGCGCATTTCGAGTAATCCCTCATCCATTTTTTGATATTTCGGCTCGCTGAAGGGCGGGCCGATTGAGATGTCGCGACGCCCAAATTCCAAAACGACCGCTGCCGTTCCGTTCATGCAGAGAACCTCGAAGGGACCTGCTGTTTCATACCTGCCAAGATGAGCGCCTTACGGGTCATGCCGTTGTCGACGTGAGCATGACATGCCCAAGGGCATCTGATGCTGAACTTGGTGGCGACGCCGAAAGACGAGGGCCTTCTCAACGCAGAGCTGGAGTGCCCCCATTCGGTGCTCCAGTTTGATTGTTAGTGCATCGTGGGTCTTGGGTCCATCGGGACGAGGCTTTCCGGGGCGGGTGGACGGTATCCCAAGGCGCTATGGGGCCTGATGGTGTTGTAATGGATGCGCCATTGTTCGATCAGTATCCGCGCTTCTCTGCGCAGCAAGCGCGAGTTGATTGAAGAGTTCATCACGGCCTACCTGCCGACCATGAAAAGTGCCGAACAAACAACTGCGACGTTCGAAGAGTTCTGGGCAGAAAAGCGCTAAGCGGCGTTCCAAACGATTTGCACAGAAGAAAAGCTGGATCGTGAGGGGTTCGCCGGATTGCTGGAAGCATACCTGTTTTCCGGCAAACGCCCGCTGACCGATGAGGTGATTGCGATCATGATCGAAGTACCGGGCATTCTTCAACGCAAGCCCTCTGCTGAGCGCGTCGTTACACGGATGGTGGACTTGCTCGAAACATTCGATGAAGGAATGGGTGATATTTAGGGGGCCTATATATTTAACTAGCCATATGCCAATTGGAGATTTTGGCTAGTGAGATTTTCTGGACACTAGATTCCATGTTCAGATAAGGTTTAGTGAAGACGTGACGGCTACCAATCCTCTTACAAGTCTCTAGGGCTGCAACCCGTTAACGAGACGGATACGAACGGCAGTGATCCACTACACGTTCCCATTTTCCAAACCGAAACCGGCTATATGAGCAAACGCTCACCGGTTTCGGCCATTTGCAATCTGCCACCTTGGCATCTCCTATGCGGATTGTTGGGAAGCAGCCCAACTCTCCGAAGGCGCACCACGCGCCTCCGCCCCGTATCAGAGGACTTATGGTGCGTAGAGGTGACGGTAGCCGTCTTCATCAAGTTACAGAATCACAGACAGCCGAGTCTAGTGCAAAAGTTCTGGTGATGTTCTCACTCAATAATTCTGTTCATATCATCGAACAGATAGGGAGCGATTGACACATTCCTTTGTTTTTTTGCGGCTACCTTAAAGTGTTCAATGTCTTGGCACATTTCCATTAGTCCCTGGACGCGGCCAATTTGGTGAATGAGCATGTTTCGGCCCTCGTCGTTTAGCCATCTGTGAAAATGCGCACGGCGTTTTCCATCGTCAGTGATATTGAGTTTATCAAGCTCACGTTTCACATACCCATTTTCGATTGGCTCGTAGACATACTTGTTAATGAAGCGACCATAATATTGCGGCCTTTTGCCGTGGCTTGTGTCATTCCCGTATAGTCTATCAAGCTCAGCGAAGAATGCGTCTGGAAACGTCTTGAGCCACTTCTGCAAGCCTTGAGCGATATATTTCGAAAGCAGAAGGCGTAGTGCATCATGCGTTCTGTCCCTCTGGTAGCCGGTGACCTGCCACGGGATTTTTCCTCCACCATCGATTAGAGTCCGACCCAACATGAGGACGGACAATGAAACGAACGAGATTTACGGACGAACAGATCATCGGTATCCTGACGGAGCATGAGGCAGGGGCGAAGTGCGCAGACCTGTGCCGCAAGCACGGCATGTCGGAGGGCACTTTCTATAACTGGAAAGCCAAGTTCGGCGGCATGACAGTGTCGGAGGCCAAGCGGCTGAAAGCGCTCGAAGATGAGAACGCGAAGTTGAAGAAGCTGCTTGCCGAGCAGATGCTGGACCTCGCCGCGATGAAAGAGCTGGTTTCAAAAAAGTGGTGACGCCTGCCGTGAAGCGCGAGGCGGTCGCGCATCTGAAGGCCCGGTTCGGGCTGTCGGAACGGCGGGCGTGCCGGATAGCCGGAGCCGATCGCAAGATGGTTCGCTACCGATCGCAGCGTGTGCCTGACACTGTGCTACGTGGCAGGCTGCGCGAGTTGGCCAATGAGCGACGTCGGTTCGGCTACCGGCGGCTCTTCGTGCTGTTGCGCCGCGAGGGCGAGCCTTCCGGCATCAATCGGATCTATCGGCTCTACCGCGAGGAGGGACTGACAGTGCGCAAGCGGCGGGCACGGCGCAAAGCCGTGGGAACACGGGCCCCGATCCTGGTCGAGGTCCGCCCCAATGCGCGCTGGTCGCTGGATTTCGTTCACGACCAATTCGCGAATGGACAGCGCTTCCGGGTGTTCAACGTGGTCGACGACGTCACCCGTGAGTGTCTCGCCGCGATCCCGGATACCTCCATCTCGGGGCGGCGTGTTGCCCGTGAACTCTCGGCCCTAATCGAACGCCGTGGAAAACCCGGAATGATTGTGAGCGACAACGGCACGGAACTGACCTCTAACGCCATCCTGCGGTGGTGTTCCGAGCACCGGATCGAATGGCACTACATCGCACCCGGCAAACCGATGCAGAATGGTTTCGTGGAGAGCTTCAACGGGCGGATGCGCGACGAGCTGCTCAATGAGACCATGTTCCGCAACCTGGCTCATGCCCGCGTCGTGATCTCGACCTGGGCCACCGACTACAACACCGAACGCCCGCATTCAGCTTTGGATTACCAGACCCCGGCTGACTACGCGCAGACACTGACCACCGCAATCGCCCGCCCCGCTGCGCGAGATGAAAGCTCCGCGCGTCGGGCGATTGCTCAACCCGCGCCGGATGGCGTAAATATCAACCGGGCTCAAATCGTAGCTGGATGAAAGTTCAGTGGCTGGTCAAACTGAGCAAGGCAGACGCGCAAGGCTAGCGTTCTTTGCGGTGGAGGGAGTCTTTATGCTTCGTTTCTTTAAACTTTTACAGATCGAAGAAGATGAGTGGCACGACGTTATCTCAGACATCCAAGACCTTGTGAACTTACCGAAAACTCAGGTTTCTATTTCGCGCGCCGAGTAATCATTCCCATATATTTGCGGCGAATTTCGCACCTAAAGCGATAGCGTTGCAAGACGAAAGCATCACGAAGCTGAGGAGCCTTTCGGTCAAGGCGCAGCACGTGTGGATACGATCCGATAGGTTCGCATTCCCGCAGACGCAAGCAATATGGCGGGATGGCAACTGACCAATTCCACGTCGCGCGGCTCTCCGATCTTGCGACTCGCTTAATCGCGAGCCAATTGAGAGGCAATGATGAAGAACTGGAGCGCGCGAACCGCGCATATGTTGAAGCTCCAAAATTGGCGACCCGGGTGGAAGCCCTTTTATCGTTTGCGCTTCATATCTTCTCAGCACTCCGGCAGGTTGACCGCGATGCCGCCGGTGGAGGTTTCCTTGTATTTGAGATTCATGTCCTGCCCGGTCTCGAGCATCACCTGAATGCAATTGTCCAGCGGCATGAAATGACTGCCGTCACCTCTGAGCGACAGCGAGGCGGCCGACACCGCCTTGATCGCACCAAGCGCATTGCGTTCGATACACGGGACTTGCACCAGCCCGGCGGCCGGGTCGCAGGTCATGCCGAGATGATGTTCGAGCGCGATCTCGGCGGCATTCTCCACCTGTTCGTTGGTCCCGCCCAACACGGCGCAAAGCGCGCCTGCGGCCATGGCGGCGGCAGAGCCCACTTCGCCCTGACAACCGACCTCGGCGCCGGAGATCGAGGCATTGTGCTTGATCAATCCGCCGATGGCGGCGGCGACCAAGAGGAAATCCTTGAGCTTGGCATCCGTCGCACCCTGGCAATGCGCGCGGTAGTAGCGCATCACCGCCGGGACCACGCCCGCCGCTCCGTTGGTGGGGGAGGTCACAACCCGGCCGCCTGCCGCGTTTTCCTCGTTCACCGCCATGGCATAGACGCTCATCCAGTCGTTCGCGACATGGGGTGCTGTGATGTTGAGACCCTGTTCGGCCTTGAGCGATTCATGGATGGATTTGGCGCGGCGCTTGACCTTTAGGCCACCGGGCAGGATGCCGTCTTGCGACAAACCTCGGTCGATACAATCGTTCATGACCTGAATGATTCGATCCAGGTCCGGTTCCAGCCTGTGACCGTGAACCTTGCGCTCGTTCGCACGCTTCATCTCGGCAATCGACTTGCCAGATTGTAACCCCATGGCGAGCATCTCATTCGCAGTGCCGAACGGATATGGGAAATCGTAAGAGGCCTTCTCGTCATGCAGGGAACGACGGTTGTTCTTCTGGGCGTTCAATTCCTCTGCGGTGAGCACGAAGCCACCTCCCACGGAATAGTAGGTACGCCTTTGATAGGTGTTCCCCTGAGCATCATAGGCACTCAGGATCAGCCCGTTGGCATGGCCTTCAAGTGGCGGGCCGTAATCAAACACAAGATCTGTCTCGGGATCGAATTGCAAAGTGCCGAGGGTTGGAAGATGGACGCATTTCTCACGCCGCACCTGTGCTTCGATTTCTTCGAGAGCGGCCGGGTCGAGCGTCTCGGGTGAAAGGCCGCAGAAGCCCAACACCACCGCGCGGTCCGTTGCGTGGCCTTTGCCAGTAAAGGCAAGCGAGCCGTGCAAGGATGCTCCTAGGCGATGCAGTTTTCCGGCACCGGGAATGTTCAGGTTTCGGTCGCCAAGCTCTGTGAGAAAGCGCGACGCGGCCACCATCGGGCCCATCGTATGAGAGGAGGAGGGCCCAATACCGATTTTGAAGACGTCAAAGACAGACAAGAACATGGCGGAGCCTAAACTGTTGAGGGTAGGTGAAGTTGGAAATTAGACGGTCGTACCGTGAACCAATCCGCGCAACAAGCGGTGGCATTCGGCAGCGACATCGAAGCCGTTGCGTTGATGCTGACGGAGATCCATCAATTCACAGCTCCACCAGTCGCTATAGCCCGTTGATTTGACCGCCTCCGTCCACTCTTTCAGGTCAATGACCCCATCGCCAAGCCGTAGGTTTCGCAACTGCGTCTCATCCGGCACTCCTCCGTCAAACGGTAGAGAATCACAGACGTGAACGCCGTATAGCATCTCCACGGGCAGTTTTGCGACATTCTCGGGGCGGTCACCGGAGGTGAAACAATGCCAGAAATCCACACATAGCTTGAGATTGTCGCGTCCGACCCGCTCGATAATCTCGACGTTGTCAGCCAGCCTGTTGATCGGAGTCCATGACATCGGCTCCAAGTAGATGATCAAGTCCCGTTCGCGGGCCATATCGCAGATCCGGGCGAGGTTGTCGCACAGGATGTCCATCTGTACCGAACGAGGCTGACCGAGAACGCCTGTGTAAAGATCGGTCGGCTTGCCCTGAACATGGGCGATGGTCGCGCGCACATCCACCGGACCCGGAATCGCCTGAATGCCCTTGGCCCCGCTGACAGTCGCCAGATGGATGACCTGTTGTGCGTGTTCCATAAGCGCCTGCCGGTCGTCGCCATGGCGTTCAATGTCGCAGATCACCCCGAAGCCGGGAATGTCGACATCGCGCAGCGCCGCGCTGAGCTCGGCCTCGGAATAGCCGGCATCCAGAAAGGCCTGCAACTTGCGCACGGAAGGGTCGATCCCGTCAAACCCGACCTGCCGTGCGACCGCAACATCCGCAAGCAGGGGAAAGGACCAGGCGACGGTTGAATGGAGGATAAGCCGGTTATCTTTGGTCATGCCCGAAACCTTTTCAGATTGCCGCTTGCGTTCAGAGTGTTGATGGAAGAAGTTACTCGGTCACCGGGACGAAGGCACTGCCCGCCCGCGCCGAGGTCAGCGCGGCCGACATGAAGGCGACACCGCGCAGCCCATGCGCACCGACCGGATAATCTGCACCAGCCGGGTCATGCGCGCCGCCCCGGATCGCTCGGGCAACAGCGGTATAAATATTCGCAAAGGCCTCAAGATATCCCTCGGGGTGACCCTGGCCCAACCGGCTGTAGCTAGCGCAGATCTCCGGCGCTTCCGGGCCCCCGCGCGACAGGATCTGCGCGGGTTTTCCAGATTGGCACAGCCGCAGATGCTCGGGGTTTTCCTGATGCCACGACACCGTGCCCTCGGAGCCGATGACATGAAACGCCAAACCATTTGCATTGCCATAAGAGACGGTCGTTGTACGAAGGCTGCCCGGCTGCCCATCCTCAAAACGCAACAGGACATTGGCGTGGTCATCGAAGGTGTTTCGCAGGCCGCTGAGCTGTGCGGCAACTTCGCAAACCTTCAGCCCGCTAACGGCTTCCGCCATCTGGAAAGCGTGTGAGCCAAGCGCCGCCACGACGTTCAGGCGGTCAGTTGCCGCAGGATCGTAGGCCGCGGGTTGTCTTGGCGAAGATTCCGCCTGAAACTGATGCAGATATTCGACATCCACGGAAAGCACGCGCCCGATGGCGCCATTCGCGATGAGCTGACGGGCGCCATACACCATCGCATAGCCCGCATAGGTATATGTGATCGCGAGGATCAGGTTTGATGCCTTGGCCAGTGCAACCAGCTTTCTTGCCTGATCCAGAGAAACCGCCAGAGGCTTGTCGCAGAAAACATGGATGCCGCGGGATAGAAACGCCTCGACGATTTCGAAATGGGTCTCGTCATGAGTGCAAACTGTGACTGCGTCGATACCATCCGTTCGTTCCGATTCCCGCTTTGCCATTTCGGCATAGGATCCATAGGCGCGCTCGGGATCGATCAGGTATTGGGCGGCTGCGCTCCTGCAAGACGCGAGATCACGTGAAAACGCGCCTGCGGTGAGGTTCCAGTGGCCATCCAGACGGGCGGCTCGGATGTGGCTGGGCCCGATTGAGGTTGGGCTGCCGCCTCCGACGATGCCAAGCCTTAGCTTGCGGTTGCTCAGTTCTGTCATCGGTATCTCCTGCAATCAGGTCAAGCTATATTTGGCTCGGAATTCTCGGTTAAATGCGGCCGAGAATGAGGTCAGATGCCTTTTCACCGATCATGATGGCCGGGCCATTCGTGTTGCCGCTGATGACTGTTGGCATTACGGAGGCATCCGCAATACGCAATCCCTCGACCCCGTGAACGCGCAGCTCCGGAGTGACTACGGCCATGCTGTCACCCCCTATCTTGCAACTGCCAGATGGGTGATACTGGCTTGCCAGTGTCTTGCGGATATGCGCCAAAAGCGCTTCGTCGCTGTCGGTCGATGGTCCCGGATCGATCTCCGGCCCGGTGAAGGCGTCGAAGGCCGATTGCGCATTGATCTTACGCGCAATTCTCAGGCCATTGATCAGTGCCTTCTCATCGTCGGGGTGGGATAGGTAGTTGTGGAAAATCTTCGGGGCCTCAAAGGGATCAGCCGAACGGAGCGTGACCTCGCCGCGCGACTTTGGCCGCATATGCCCCACCTGAATCGCATAGGCGTTCCGCGTCGCGCGACCGCCATTATCATCGCTGCTGACAGGAAAGAACTGAACTTGCAGGTCGGGCCTGGTCTGATCCGCATCAGAGCGCAGGAAGGCATGAGTGGACATCGGGAACACCGAGAATGGCCCCCGGTTTTCGATCAGCAGTTGCCAGACCGCGACCGCACCCCGGATCGGATTGAAAAAAGCATTGTAGGTCAGCGGCTTTGTGCAGCTGAATTGCACCGCAGACCCACAGTGTTCCTGAAGATTCTTCCCCACGCCTGGCAAGTCGACAACAGGGTCAATTCCAAGGGCGCGCAGTTCCTGAGCCGGACCGATTCCTGACAGCATGAGCAGTTGCGGCGAACCGTAGGCACCGGCGGAGAGAATCGTCTCTCGCGCCTTAACGCGGATCGTTTCACCTGCACGACGATAGCTCAGGCCCATACATTTTCGTCCCTCCATTGTCAGGCCGGTGACCTGCGCCTCGGTGACAATCGTCAGATTGGGGCGTTTCTTTACGGGGTTCAGATAGGCCACCGCAGCCGAACAGCGTCGAGCCTTTTTATGGTCCTGAGTGAACTGCGCCCACGAGAAACCTTCGTGATCTCCCGCATTGTAATCTTCGAGAATAGGGTGCCCCATCTCTCGCCCGGCTTCCATAAACGCTTCGAACAAGGGTGTTTTGTAGCGCCCTTTGATCACCTGAAGCGGGCCGAGGCTCCCCCGTTGCTGAGACGGCGGGCCTGCATAGTTCTCCGACCGGATGAAATAGCGCTCCACATCAGAATAGGACCAGCCCGTTGCTCCGTCACGTTCCCAGTCATTATAATCTTCGGCATGCCCGCGCACATAGATCATGCCGTTGATTGAAGAGGATCCGCCCAATACCTTGCCACGTGGCGCACCAAGGCGCCGACCGTTGGCGCCCGGCTCAGGCTCGGTTTCATAGCACCAATCCAACCCGCCGCCGAGAATGTTGTACAGCGTGATCGGGATATGAATCATCGGATTTCGGTCTTTCGGCCCCGCTTCCAGCAACAGAACCTTGTTGTTGGGATCTTCCGACAACCGATTTGCCAGCACGCAACCGGCGGACCCGGCTCCTACGACAATAAAATCAAACTCATTGCTCGCGAACGTCATGCTGTATTCCACTTTGCTGACCAAACCCCGACCGCAAATTTCCCTTGCGACTGCGGGATGCGATCATATCCAGCACTGATCATACACATATGATAAATCGCGTCAATCGCTAGAGATTATCTGTGAGTCCCAGAGTGTTCTCGATGGGGCAATTCGAACATAATGCATTGAATTTTAGAAATAAATCAAAAATTTCTCCCATATATCGTCGCGCATCTTCAAAGATCGCGTTGACAATATTCATATGATCATAGAGGGTGCATACTGCAACTTGCGGGATTAGGGTCGGGATCGAAAGCAATGGAAAAAACGCTCAGCGAACAGTTTGTTCTGGATGGTGCTTGTCGGGGATTTCCCTCGTCGGCTTCAAGCCTGAAGGCCAGCGAACTGGCGTCGAGGAACTGGGCGCCGGCGGATGGAGAGATGAACCTGCCGCTCCTGTCCGTGGACCTGCCGACCTTCGACCGTAACCTTGATGCTCTCATGTCGATTTGCGCGCAGATCGACACCGAAATTGCCCCGCACATCAAGACGCCGATGTCGCCGTCTATAGCGCAGCGCATGATAGATCGCGGCGCCTGGGGTGTTTCCGTTGCTGACATTCGTCAGGCACATGTCATGCTCAGCCAGGGCGTCGCGCGCCTGATACTGGCAAATGAAACTGGCGGTCGGGCTGCCGCCCGGCGCCTGGAGGCATTATGTCGCGCACATGCGGAAGCCGATCTCCTGCTCTTTGTCGATTCCACCGAGGGGGTCGAGGCGCTGGAAGTGGCGTGGAGCAATTCGACCACGCGCCGCCCACAGTTGCTACTTGAAGTTGGCATGGGCCGCGGCGGCGTAGGTAGCAATGAAGCCTTCGACATCTTGCTCGCGGCAGCGGAGAATTCGTCGTTCGTTATTTCCGGTATTGCCGCTTATGAAGGCATGGCGATGCGCCCGCACACCGACGAAAGCGCACCTTTCGTGGCCGAATTGCTCGACCGCGTGACCTATGCGGTCGACGCCCTGCGCGCACTTCGAGACCCTGGCGACGAGATCGTTCTGACTATCGGCGGCTCCGCCTTGTTTGACTATGCGATCTCCGGACTTGCCGCTCTGCGCGCGCGCGATACGGCCTTGCGCATCATTATGCGCAGCGGCGCTGCAGTCTTTGGTGATCATGGGCTGGTGGCCCAACGGCTCGACTGGATCGCGAACCGCAATCTGCTTGGTGACAGCGTGTCCGACTGCATTCGCGACAACATGCGCCCCTCACTGCGCCTCTGGGCCGAAGTCTTGACCAAGCCCGGCGACACCGCCGCTGTCTGCGGCATGGGTATGCGCGATGTGGGTGACGATCAGGGGCTTCCCGTGCCGCTGCGCGTCTGGCGTGATGGCGCGCCGCTGGCCACGCTCGACGACCGTACATTTGTTGCAAAACTAAACGACCAGCATGGATTCATGACCCTCGCCGAAGATGTGGGCATTATGGTCGGCGACGTTATCGAACTGGGTCTGCGCCACCCGTGTACAACTATCGATAAGCACGGCGTAATCTACGGACTTGGCCCGACCGGCCATGTGATCGACGCGTTCAAAACGTATTTCGGCTAGGCGCGGACCCATAGATTTCCTAACGGGCGCCTTGGATAGCCAGGGCGCCCTTTTTGGTGAGCGCCTCCAGGTCAACTCAGAGAATTTTGTTGACTCATTTCTGATATCGCGTACTGTATGCAGTACGCACTAAAGGGAGAGCACAACATGGACATGAAACACGACACCTTGCCGCCGCTGAATCCAGACATTTTTCGCAGCATATTCTCTGGCTTTCCCTCGGGCGTGACGGTCGTTACGACCAAAGATCCTGATGACAATCCGGTCGGACTTACCGTGAGTGCGGTGATGTCGGTTTCTCTTGAACCTCCGCTGCTTGCAGTGTGCCTGGACAACAATAAATATACGCTCAAGTGCTTGCTTGATCAGAAGTCATTCGCTGTGAATTTTCTATCGTCCGAGCAAGTGCCGCTATCAGGCCACTTTGCGATGGCCTCCGCCGACAAATTCGACCAGATCGATTGGCGCGAAGGCAAAATCACCAATTCGCCCATTCTTAACGGCAGCCGCGCTTCAGCGGAATGCCATATCGAGAATGTCGTCGCTGCAGGAGATCATACACTGATCATTGGACGGATCGTCGAGGCCGAGGCGCGGGACATGGATCCTCTGACGTATTGCAGCCGCAAATACATGTCTCTTGTTGAGCATGTTGCCGCCTGACACCGAGACGCAGGTTGGGCGCAGCTCTCGGGCTGCTTAAAAGAGAAAGGCCAGTTTCACGTCTGGCCTTTAATGTTTTGGGATTGCTCTCACAGACGCGCCAAGACCCTGCCAATGCAGTCTGCGACCAAGCTGTGATCCTCGTGGGATGCAAGACCGGCAACACCAGCCGCTCCAATAGTAACACCATTAGCCACAAGGGGAAGAGCGCCTCCGACCAACACGTATTGCGCAGGGTCGAGTACACGCGAATGCGCAAAATCGGGATCCTCCCGCAGGATCAATTCAAGCTCCAAGCTGCTGCGGCTGAACCGCCGAACAGCATTGAACTTGCGCTCGACCCAGGTCAGGTGGTCGGCAGATGTTCCGGGCATGGACAGGCGGAACATTTGCCGACCGCCCAGATCGACGCCCAGAGCGACTTTGAGATCGCGCGCCCGTGCTTCTGCATAGATTTCATCGCCGAGTGCGAGCGCTATGCTGTCACTAAGCTCCGGGAAGATCAGAGTTTTAGCCTGCGCTTCAAGCTCAAATAGAGTTTGTTCAGTCATTTTTGCCTCGCGAGTTTCGGGCGGCGCGGGCCGTATGGGGCAGGGCGCCGCCCGGTTGATTATGCGGTATGCGCGTCAATCAGTGCTTGCAGATCGGCTTCGTCCTGCTCAGTTACATCGGCGAGCGGCGGACGAACAGGGCCGGCGTTAAATCCACGCAGACGCACGCCTGCCTTGATCGCGGAGACCGCGTAGCCCTTAGAGCGGTTTCGGATTTCCATGAACGGATAGAAGAATGAGGACAGGATCGACTCACAGGTGGCGCGGTCACCTGACCGCAGTGCTTCGTAGAACCTGTTCGCAAGCTCTGGCACAAAGTTAAACACCGCCGAAGAATAGGTGGTGAAGCCTGCGCCGAGATAGGCCTCGGCAAACAGTTCCGCGGTGGGCATTCCACCGAGATAGGTGAGCCGGTCGCCCATCTTGGTCGTAATTTGACGAACGAGACCGATATCACCTGTACCGTCCTTGAAGCCGACCAGATTCGGACATTCATCACACAAGCGCGCAAGAGAATCTGCCTGCAGCACCGCATTGTCGCGATTGTAGACCATAACACCGATATCAACAGAGTCGCAGACCGCTTTGACATGAGTCATGAGGCCGCGTTGCGGTGCGTCGATCAGGTAATGGGGCAGCAAAAGAATGCCTTCGGCCCCAGCCTCTTGGGCGGCGCGGGCGATCTGCACGGCCATTTCCGTGCCATAACCGCACCCTGCAACAATTGCAGTGTCGCCTGACACGTCTTTCGCCGCCTTCACGATCTCGGGAATTTCCGAGGGGGCGAGAGAAAAGAACTCACCTGTTCCACCTGCCGCGAAAAGAACGGGCGCCTTGAAAGTGGAAAGCCAGCTAACATGTTCGCTGTAGCTGTCCGCCGCAAACCGACCCTCAGCGTCAAAGTGGGTGACGGGGAATGAAAGCAGCCCGGATCCGAGCCGCACCTTGATTTCGTCGGGGGTCATACATTGGTGTCCTTATGTGATTTCTAGATGATACATACTATTGATTTTGTATCTAAGACATATTCATCATACCTTTCTGAAAGCTTGTCAAGAAATCAAGTCCCAAAAGCGCAGGAAAACGGCACATTAAAAGCTTGAAAGCTAAGGGAAGCGTGCGCTTTCCCCTCAATAGTTTGCACTTTCACTTGATCTTTCCTATGGTCAGATTTCATGCGATGACCCATAATGCCCCATTACTAGAATTTAGTTCAGGCAGCACACGCATGACGTTATCGACAAAAACCGACCAGCCAAGGAAACCTGCCACACAAGGGGGGACACTGGTATCGCAGGTTGGCGACCATCTACGCAGTCAGATCGTGAGCGGTAATCTCGCGCCAGGCGACCGGCTCCCAACAGAAACTCAATTGACCAAGGATTTTTCTGTCAGTCGCACTGTCATACGCGAAGCTGTTGCCACGTTGCGTGCTGAGGGCCTCCTTGAGGCGCGGCAGGGATCGGGCGTTTACGTCATGGAAGGCCGCAAGCGGGATTCCCGGCTTGCCAACTCGGACCCGAACCGCCTGTCGTCAGTGATAGAGAACCTCGAATTGCGCTGTGCGATCGAAGGCGATGCAGCCTATCATGCTGCCGTACGCCGTACGCCGGCGGACGAAGAGGCCATTCTGGTCGCGATGAAAAACTTCGAAAAACAGGTGGCAAACAACGGGCCGACCGCGCGGGCCGACTTTGATCTGCATCTCGCGATTTCCGACGCCTGCGGCAATCCACGGTTTTCCGATTATCTTCGCATGACAGGGAATGACGCAATTCCGCGCCACATGATCGGAACCAGCAATGGTTCGGATGCCACCGAGTATCAGGCGTCGCTGATGTCCGAACATCAGGCAATCGTATCGGCGATTTTGATGGGGGATGGTGATGCCGCAAGCGCCGCAATGCGAAACCATCTGCGCAACAGCCAGATCCGGTATCGCAAGATGCTGCTGGAAATCCAGCGCGATTGATGGATCTGCCCGGCGAACGGGCAGATCCTGCTTTCACTTAGCTGGCGTCGCGCAGGCCGCGCACGAGAAATTCGATCGCATCCTCGGAGGTCATATTGGGGTCTTCAAAGAACGTCTGCGCCAGTTCGAGAAACACGCCCGCTTTCGCCGGAGTTGTGCCTTCCATATGCGATACGGCGGGCAGCACGGTGCCGGCTTCTTCAGCAGCAACGCGGTAGCCAAAACCGGCCCGACTGCAGGCGTCTAGGCTGTCAATGTTGACATCAGTGCGTACTGGAAGGGACCCGACGAGGGCCGAGAATTCCAGCTGAACTTCCGGATCGAGGATCGTGCTTGCCATGATCTTCTGAGCTTCCTGCACTGCCGGGTCTGGCGAGTTGAAGAATGAGAAGGCGTTCGCCGACGAAATCACCGCGCCATCCGAACCTGGCGTCAGGCTGCAGCCGTAATCAACATTCGGCTCCAGATTGGCGAGGCGGAATTCTCCGATCACATAGGTCCCCATGATCTGCATGGCGGCCTCGCCGCGCATCACCATCTGGGCGGTGATATTCCAGTCACGCCCCGGATAATTCGGATCGACCAGATTGTTGAGATTGCGGAATTCTTCGAAAACCTTGTGCATTGTATCGCTGTGCAGCGCTTCCTCATCTTGTTCGATCAACGCGCGTCGATAGAAATCTGCGCCCCCGACGGCGACAACGACGGCCTCGAACAAGATGCCTTCCTGCCAATCCTGACCTCCAAGAGCCAGCGGGATAATGCCTGCCTCTTTCAGCTTCTCCGAGACGTCTTTGAATTCCTCCCAAGTGACCGGTGGCTCAAGACCGTGATCCTCGAACACCTGCATATTGTACCACATCCAGTTCGTGCCGTTCACATTCACCGGCACACCGTAATAGCCGTCTTCGTATTTGATGGCTTCAAGAAGTGACGGCGAGATAAAGTCGTCCCAGCCCTCGGCCGAAGCGGTCGGGGCAAGGTCGGCAACCAGACCGAGCTCTGCCCAAGGGGCAACCTCGGATACGTGCAACGCAGCGGCACCCGGCGCTGAGCCCGCGATCGCGCGGGTGCGCAGAACTTGGTTCAGGTTGTTCGTGTTGGTCACCGGAGAATCCCGCCAGGTGATGCCTTGTTTCGACAGGGCATCTGCCAGCACCTGCACCGCTTTACCATCTCCTCCGCTGACCCAAAAGTGGAGCACTTCGATATCTTGTTGGGCAAAGGCAGAGGTATTGCTGGCGAGCAGACAGGCCGTGGCCAGAAGGCCAAATTTCAGTTTCATTCTTAAATCCTTGCTGTTGAACGTCATTAGGGCTTCGTGGAACCCGGCGTGTTGTTTTTTTCTCTTGGCCTGGCCGGGTATCAAAATGATCATATGGCCATACTTATTGAGTCAATACATATGCTTTATTTTTTGATACTGTCGGCTGAATTATCGTCTCGCGGCGGAATTGGAGGCAAAATGAGCGAACAAAACTGGGTTTCAGACAACTGTGCAGCGCGTGGCTATGTGGCGCCCGGCTACGAATCCGTGGCAACCGCCTTCGAGCACAATTTCACTGTAAGAGGCGACAAGGGTGCAGCCTTTGCCGCGATGCGGGATGGCAGGGTCATCGTCGATCTCTGGGGCGGCATGTCCGCGCCAGGACGGTCGTGGGGTGCCGATACCCTCCAGGTGATCTTTTCCGGCACCAAGGGCTTGCTGGCCGCCTGTATGCTGAAACTTGTCGAAACGGGGCAGCTGGATCTCGATGCTCCCGTCAGCCAGTACTGGCCGGAATTCGCAGCGCAGGACAAGGAAAACGTTCGTGTCCGGCATATCGTCTCTCATACGGCGGGGATGCCCGGCGTGGTCGCACCCCTGTCAGGGCAGCAGATGTTCGATCACGAAGCAATGGAAAACAGGATGGCCGCGATGCCGCTTTCGCGCGATCCTGATGCCTTCCGGGCCTATCACGCGCTGACGATTGGCTGGCTTTGCGGCGGTCTGTTACGACGCGTCGACGGTCGCTCGATCGGCGCGTTTTTTCAGGATTCTTTTGCCGAACCGCTCGGGCTCGATACCTGGATCGGACTGCCCGCAAAGCACGAGCATCGCGTCGGGCAGCTTTCCCTTGGTATTGGTATGATGACAGCAACGGCGAAACAGCTAAGCAACGAAACCTACCGGACGATCTGGGGCAATCCTCCTCTGTTTCCCAACGGCGACATGATCTGGAATCAGCACGCCTGCCATGCGTCGCAGATCGCGGGCGCGGGCGGCATTTCAACGGCACGCTCAATGGCAAGATTCTATGGCTGCATGGCTGCTGGCGGGGCTATCGACGATGTCCGCGTCCTTAACCCCGAAACGATCGAACTGGGCCGACGCGAGTTGTCGTCGTTTTTCGATCCATATCTGATGCACCCTATGTCCTACGGAGTTGTCTGGGCGCGGCAGACTGCGGATCGTGATTTTGGTCCGCCCTCAGACGCATTTGGTCATTCGGGGGCCGGGGGGTCGATGCATGGTGCCTGGCCCTCTCAGGGGATCGGCTTTTCCTACGTCATGTCAGAAATGCGCGACGAGGGTTTCGCCCGTTCGGGAGCGCTGCTGGATGCGCTTCATGACGCAAATGGGTAGTGTCGCAAAGTGCGGCAGGATTAACCGGTGTGTTCCAAAAGCAGAGCGCAGGTGATTTGAAAGTCGCGCTATGGCTGGACGCCGAAACCAATTGATCGTTGTGAATGGCAGGGTTCTGGCGATGAGGGTCTCGATATGATTATGCGCTGCCTTAGGCAAGCGTTACCCTTACGGAACTAGGGCCTGAACCCAATTCACGGATAGCTTGAATCCGTTATAGGCGCCTGGTTCACTGCCTCCCCAAAGGCGGTGACGATGGCAGGATTTGATCTGAGCGACGACGAGTTGGCGGTTATCGAGCCCTTGCTTCCCCCCAAGAGGCCGCGGCCCGGTGCGCAAGGATGATCGGCAAGTGCTCAATGGCATCTTCTATATTCTGCGGACAGGTGCACCGTGGCGAGACTTTCCGGAACGATACGGCCCTCACACGACGGTCTGCAACCGCTACGTCCGGTGGGGCGAGCGTGGGATATGGCGTGGAATATTCGAGGCGTTAGCCACGGCATGCGAAGACGCTTTGATCTTCGTGGATAGCTCCATCGTCAAGGCGCACCGCTCGGCAGCGGGCGCAAAGGGGGGGGGAGCTTTGCCAGGGTATTGGACGCTCACGCGGCGGTCGCGGCAGTAAGTTTCACGCCGCCGTAGACGATCTGGGGCGTCCTTTGCGTATCGATGTGACGGGGGGCAAACGCATGACAGCAAGGCGTTTGATGCGTTTCTGGATTGGGACGCGGCCCCCTCGGCCATCGTTGCGGATAAGGCCTATGGCAGCGCCGCAATCAGGCAGGCCATCGCCGACGAAGGCGCCGTCGCGGTCATCCCTTCAAAATCCAACGCGAAGGTGCCCATCCCGCATGACCCGAAACTCTACGCCATGCACAATCTCGTCGAACGGTTCTTTTGCAGAATGAAAGACATGCGACGGTTGACAACGCGCTACGAGAAGTTGAAGGAAAATTTCCTGTCCATGCTCCACATCTTTGCAATCAGGTGCTGGCTGAAGCGAGGCCAGACCTTAGTATGCAAGGAACTGGCTCGCGAACACGTAAACAATGGCTGGGGTGTAAATAAATGCAGGCGCATTATGCGCCTGCATTTATTATTGAGAGATCGGCACTCAGACCCAAGCGTCGTACCAAGTGCGGAACAGAGCATATTGGCTGTCCACATGGGCCTTTTGCGCTGGCGACAGAACGTCGGTTTCGTTGAAATGCAGTTCGTATTCTGCATCCCCGGTCAGAACCATCAGGCGTTTGTAGAACAGCACAAGCTCCGGGCCTTCGTCAAAGGTCGACAGCACCATCAACGCCTCTTCCAGCTCTTTGGCCTTTTTGCGGGCCTCGATGTCGCCCTTGGCGGCCTTCTCGCTCAGTGCTACGAGGTGCAGAACCTCTTTCGGAAGCGCGTTGCCGATGCCGGTGATCGCGCCGGTCGCGCCGCAGTCGATGAAACCGTGGCACACCTGCGTGTCGACGCCGACCATGAGGGTCAGATCGTCATCCCCCGAGGTGATGGTTTCGGCTGCATAGGTTAGATCCTTGGCGCCGCCGAATTCCTTGAACCCAATCAGGTTCGGATAGGAGGCGCGCAGATCGAAGAACAGATCGGCGCGGGTGGCGAAGCCGTAATAGGGGCTGTTGTAAATCACCGCCGGAAGGTCTTTGGCGGCGTCGAGAATGGCCGAGAAATGCGCCTTTTGAGCGACGGCGGAGGGGCCGCGGGACAGCACGCGCGGGATGACCATAAGGCCTTTCGCGCCGACTTTCGCGGCATGCGCGGCGTGGGCAACGGCGGATTTCGTATTGACCGCGCCAGTGCCGACGATCACGGGCACGCCCGCCTCGACCAGAGCTTCGACGCCTTTCATGCGCTGCTCGTCCGTCAAGAGCGGCCAGTCTCCCATAGAGCCACAATAGACCACGGCAGACATGCCTGCTGCGATCAGTTCCTGCCCTTTGCGGGCCAGTGCGGCGTAATCGGGCTCGCGCGCCTCGGTGCAGGGGGTCATCAGCGCGGGAATGCAGCCGGTAAAGATCGTGTCGCTCATCTGCGGTCCTTTCAAATTGTCCGTTGTGGGCGCGGGCCCTCTGCGGGCGCGTCTGCCGGTGTCTTGTGATATGTCGCGGGCGCTCACGTGTTCTCTAGTGCCACGGGTGAGTCCCCTCTTGTCGAATGTCGGAATACCAGTGCGCCGACGTTTTGTCGACAAATAAAATCCAAAAAGGAATGCCGCGTCAAAAATGATGCAAATTCAGATGGTTCTGAAGGTGCTTTCAGGGCTGTTTTGTGCAAAAAAGGAGCGGCCTTGCGGGGCCGCTCTGCTTAAAGGTCATTGTGACGTGCGTTTTCTTGATGGTCAGAGCGCCAAGGCCGCGTTCGGGCGTGTGTCGGCGGCGATATAAGACTGGATCTGGCGCACGATCTGGTCGGCATGGGCGCGGGCCAGCTTATCGGCGCGGGCCACGTCGCGGGCGACGATTGCGGCAATCATGTCCTCGTGTTCGGTGACATATTGCTTCGGCAATTTGTCGTTGAGCGAGGAATAATAGAGCCGCAAAATCCGGCGGCCTTCGTCCAACAGGCGTGTGAACAGCTCGATATAATAGCGATTGCCTCCGGCCCTCGCGACGGCGATGTGGAAGTCGCGGTTGGTGGCGATCATCTCAAGCACATCGCCGTCCTCAACGGTGCGGGCAAAGGCGTCCTGAAGCGCCTGAATGCCCGCGATATGCTCGGGGCGGTGGTTCTGCGCGGCAAGGCGCGTGGTCACCCGATACATCAGCGTCAGCGCGTCGAAGAAATCGGCAAGATTGAGGAAGTCGATATTCGACACAATCGTGGCACGGTTTGTCAGCGTGGTGATCAGCCCCTCGGCGGCAAGCCGGACAAGGGCCTCACGGATCGGGGTGCGCGACAGCGAAAACCGCTCGGACAGCTGCACTTCATCAATCGGGTTTCCCGGTGCGAGTTTCAGCTCAATGATTTCGTTTCGCAGTGTTTCGTACACATGGGTGACTCCGGAACCGCGTTTTAGCTGTGGTTGATCGGTGTTCTTTTCTTTGGCTTTCGTCATGAAATACATGTCCTTCGCTCGACGTGAAATATGTTTGCATAAACCGGGAATACCGCGCCATCCCCTTTTAAAAATTTTTCATGTCGACAAGGCAAATGCAGAGTGCTAGCGTTTTGGCATCAGATCGGGGAAAGGGCGTGTCTTCATGCGTGTTTGCGTTATCGGAGCGGGAATCATCGGGGCAAGTGCCGCGCTCGCCCTGTCGCGTGACGGGCATGAGGTGGTGCTTGTGGATCGCGACGATGTCGCCGCAGGCGCCTCGCAGGGCAATGCGGGGGCCTTCGCTTTTGCCGATGTAATCCCGCTCGCGACCCCCGGCATTATGAAAAAAGCGCCGAAATGGCTGCTCGATCCGCTTGGGCCGCTGTCGGTGCCGCCCGCTTATGCGTTGAAAATCGCCCCTTGGCTCATTCGCTATTGGCGGGCGAGCTGGCGTGATCATTACGCGGCGGCGCTCAAGGCCCAGTCGGAGATGATGCGTGTGTCGCAGGAGGCGCTCGACGCGCTGGTGGCCGATCTCGATCTCTCCGGGTTGATCCGGTCCGAAGGCCAGATGCAGATTTACGAAGGCGAGGCCGCGTTTCACGCCAGCCAGAAGGGCTGGGAAGAGCGTCGTCGTGCCGGTGTCAAATTCAAATTTTTGGAGAGTGCGGAGGCGATCGCGGAGATCCAGCCCGGTATTGATGCGCGCTTTACCCATGCCGGGTTTACGCCCGAGTGGAAGAACGTCACCGATCCCGCCGTTTGGACCAAACGCATCGCCGCGGAGGCACAGCGCTTTGGTGCCAGTTTCGTGCGCAGAGAAGTCACGCGGATCGAACTGGCCGGGAAGGTGGCGATTGTGCATTCTGCCGAGGGCACAGAGACCTACGACCGCGTGGTGCTGGCCGCAGGGGCCTATGGCAACCCGCTTTTGACATCTCTCGGCCTGAAACTGCCGCTCGAAACCGAGCGCGGTTATAACACGACGCTGCCCGCTGGCGCTTTCGATCTGAAAACGCACCTGACTTTCTCCGATCACGGCTTTGTCGTGACGAAAATCGGCGAAGGCGTGCGGGTCGGTGGCGCGGTGGAGCTCGGAGGCATGGACCTGCCGCCGCATATGGCCCGCGCCAAGGCGCTTTTGAGCAAGGCCAAACGTTTCCTGCCCGGGCTGAACCCCGAAGGCGGCACCGAGTGGATGGGATTTCGTCCCTCCATGCCGGACAGTCTCCCTGTCATCGGCGAACATCCCGACACCTCTTCCGTGGTGTTCGCCTTTGGCCATGGCCACCTGGGTCTCACGCAATCTGCGGGAACCGCCCGGGTGGTCGCTGATCTGATCGCCGGGCGCACGCCGCCCCTCGATCTTACCCCGTTTCGTCCCACCAGATTTGCCGGATATCGAGCATGAGCAATCACACTTTCACCTGTATCGACGGCCACACCTGTGGCAACCCTGTCCGTCTTGTGGCGGGGGGCGGTCCGCGTCTCGAAGGCGCGAACATGATCGAAAAGCGCGCGCATTTCCTGCGGGAGTTCGACTGGATCCGCACCGGGCTGATGTTCGAGCCGCGCGGGCATGACATGATGTCGGGCTCGATCCTTTACCCGCCGACGCGCGCAGATTGCGATGTGGCGGTGTTGTTCATCGAGACCTCCGGCTGTCTGCCGATGTGCGGGCATGGCACCATCGGGACCGTGACCATGGCGATTGAAAACGGTCTGGTGACGCCGAAAGAGCCGGGCAAACTCATGCTCGATACGCCTGCCGGTCCTGTGGCCATCGCATATCGTCAGGAAGGCCGCTTTGTCGAAGAGGTGCGCCTGACCAACGTTCCCGCCTTTCTTTACGCCGAAGGCATGACGGCCGAGATCGACGCGCTTGGCGAGGTCACGGTGGATGTGGCCTATGGCGGCAATTTCTACGCCATCGTCGAACCGCAGGCCTGTTTCAACGATATGGCCGACTACACGGCGGGCGAGCTGATCGAGATGAGCCGGGCGCTGCGCCGCGCACTCAATGCGAAATACGAGTTCGTGCACCTTGAGAAACCGGAGATTTGCGGGTTGTCCCACATCATGTGGACCGGCAAGCCGACGGTCGAAGGCGCGACCGCGCGCAACGCGGTGTTCTATGGCGACAAGGCCATCGACCGCTCGCCCTGCGGCACCGGCACCTCTGCACGCATGGCGCAATGGGCCGCCAAGGGCCGGCTCAACGTGGGTGATGAATTTATCCACGAAAGTATCATCGGCAGCCTGTTCAAAGGCCGCGTTGAAGCCGCCGCCAAGGTCGGAGCCGAGGGGGCAGAGCGTGATGCGATTATTCCCTCCATCGGCGGCTGGGCGCGCCAAACCGGGTTCAACACCATCTTCATCGACGACCGCGATCCCTATGCCCACGGCTTTGTCGTGGTCTGAGACCGGGCCGGACCCTCACTGGTATCGCACTGGAAAGACAAAAAATGACTGTGACTGCTTATATCAACGCCTGCCTCATCGACCTTGAGGCCGAGGCCCTGACCGCACCGACAACGGTTGTGGTCGACAAGGGCCGGATCGTCTCGGTTGGCGCCGATGCGCCTGAGGGTGCCGAGATCCTTGACGTCAAGGGGCAGACCCTGATGCCGGGGATGATCGAAAGCCATTTCCACGTCGTGGCCTGGACGCTCGATCTCTGGTCCAACGTCATCGCGCCCGACAGCCTCGCGGCGTTCCGCGCCGGGCGGATCATGCAGGAGAAGCTGTCCGAAGGCTTCACCACGGTGCGCGATCTGGGCGGGGCCGACATCGGTCTGGTGCAGGCCGTTGAGGACGGGTTCATCGACGGGCCGGATTTGGTGATCTGCGGCAAGGGTCTGTCGATGACCGGCGGGCATACGGATTTGCGCGCGCGCACCGATTTGCGCCCGGACACGCTGGGCTGGCGGCTCGGCAATATGGGTGTGCTGGTCGATGGTGTCGACGATGTTCGCCGCATTTGCCGCAAGATGCTAAAAGAAGGCGCAAAATTCATCAAGGTCATGGCCAATGGCGGGGTCGCTTCGCCGAACGATCCGATCGACTCGATCCAGTTCTCCAATGATGAAATCCGCGCCATGGTGGAAGAGGCGGAAAACGCCAACACCTATGTGTCGGCGCATGTGTATCACGACAAGGCGATCCGCCGTTGTGTCGAGCTGGGCGTCAAATCGCTTGAGCATTGCAACCTGATCGAACCGGACACCGCGAAGCTTGCGGCTCAGGCGGGCTGCATCGCCGTGCCGACGCTGGCCGCCTATGAAGGGCTGGCGCTTGAAGGCGCGGAGCTGGGGCTGGGGGCTGCGGAGCAGGCCAAGCTTGAGATCGTGCGCACCAAGGGCATCGAGTCACTGCGCATCATGAAAGAGGCGGGGCTGCCGATGGCTTTTGGCACCGACCTTCTGGGGCAGTTGCGCAAGCACGGCGTGTTGGAATTCGGCCTGATGGCCAAGGTTCTGAGCCCGGCGGACATCCTGCGCTCCGCGACCGAGATCGGGGCAAGGCTTTGCAAGCTCGAAGGCGAGATCGGTGTCATCGCTCCGGGCGCGCGGGCCAATATGCTCGTGGTCAAGGGCGATCCTTTCGCTGACATCACGCTGTTGGGCCGTCCGACGGAGACGTTGAAACTCGTCATCAAAGACGGGCGCATCGTCCGCGACAACCGGGAGGCCGCATAATGGCATACGATGCGCAAAAGCTTTCTGAGCTGGTCTCCGGGCCCGATGCCGCCGTCAAGGTGTTCGCCTATTTGCAGGAGGGGCTCAATCGCGAGGTCGGCAATGGTTTGATGACCGCCTCGATCTACGATCTCGACAACATGCGGTCGCGCCGGGTGTTTTCCGAGGACCTTGCCGCCTATCCGGTCGGCAATTTCAAACGCCTCGATCAGAACCGCTATTTCGACACGGTGATCGCCGCCAACAAGCCGTTTTCCTCACTCACCATCGAAGAAATCGCCGAGGTGTTCTTTGACTGGGAAAAAATTCAGGCGCTTGGCTTCGAGTCCAATATGAACCTGCCCGCCGTGGCAGACGGGCGCGTCATTGGGACCGTCAATCTTCTGGCCGCGAAGGGGCATTACACACCCGCGCGCGTGGCCAAAGCTCTGGAATGGCAGCCGGTTGCCACACTCGCCTTCCTGCTTCTGCGTTTGGGTGACATCGAACGCGTCACCTTTCTCCCGGATTATACCCCGCAAGCGCCCCTGATGGAGGGGGCGTGAGCACCCCTCGAAAGCCAAACCCGGCCAAATGACCCTTGGCCCAAAAAAAATAAACCCAGCCACCAACACGGAGACGTCTCAATGAAGAGCCTGACCAAAGCCGCCGTGCTCTGCACTGCACTGACCCCTCTGGCCGCGCAAAACGCTTTTGCCAAGGACATCAACATCGCCTTCCTCGCTGCATCTTCGCAGAACGGGTTCAATCAGGCGATTTACGCCGGGATCGTCGATGCGGCCGCGAAATACGACAATGTCCACACCGAGATTTTCGACGGTGAATTTTCCGCCACGACCCAGTTCAGCCAGGTCGAAGACCTGACCGCCGGTGGCCGTTTCGACGCGATTATCGTTGTGCCGAACGACACCGTGGGCATCGCCACCGCCCTCGAAGATGCCATCGCGCAGGGTGTGAAAGTCGGCACCACGCTGTTCCCGGTCGGACCGGAACTGTCCAACATGGAGCCGCAAGTGCCCGGGCTGTCCGTCACCGTCGCATTCGATCCGACAATCGGTGCCAAAGCCCAGGCCGAAGCCGTTGCCGCCTATTGCGAAGACAAGGACCCCTGCAAGGTCGTCGTGCTGATCGGTCAGCTGATCTACCCGTTCGACAACCTGCGCAACGATGTGTTCAAAGAGATCCTCGACCAGCATGACAACATTGAGATTGTTGCGACCGGCGAAGGCAACTACAGCCCCGAGGCCTCTCTCGTCGCCATGCAGGATATTCTTCAGGCCCACCCGGATGTGGACGCCATCCTGTCGAACGCCGACCAGCATTTGATGGGGGCCGAGATTGCGCTTGAGGATGCGGGGATCGACGTTGCCTCCATCTACACCATCGGCGGTGGTTTGAACCAGATCACCGTGGATGCGATCCGCGCGGGCACGTTTGATGCGACCCTGGTGCAATTTCCGCATTCCGCCGGGATGGCAGCACTCGACGCCATGGTCAGTGTGGTTGAGGGCAAAGAGGTCCCGAACTGGGTCGACGAATTCTCGCTCCGCGACATGCCCGCCATCGTTACTAAAGAGTGGCTCGACGCCCACCCGGATTTCACCGCCGAATGGCAGGGCTAAGACATTCGGCCCTCTCCCCCTTGTGGGGCCGAAACAACGGGCCGGGGGCATCGCGCTCCCGGTCCTGACCGCCAAATATAAGAGAGGACTGCCATGACCGATCGGGACATCGCTGTCCGCGTCCGTGGCGTTGCCAAAAGCTTCGGCGGAACGCGTATTCTGAATGACATCACCATCGACTTTGCCAAAGGCTCCGTTCATGCGCTTGTAGGCGAAAACGGTGCGGGCAAATCGAGCGTCGGCAAGATCGTCGGCGGCTATTACTCGGCAGACGAGGGCACCGTCGAGGTGTTCGGGGAAACCGTTACCCGGTTTTCGCCGCGCGATGCGCTTGGCCGCGGGATCGCCATGATCCATCAGGAATTGCAGCTCGTGCCTGAGCTGACGGTTCTGCAAAACGTGTTTCTCGGTCTGGAGAGCCAGACGGCCGGGTTCCTGACCAAAGGCGATCTGGACCGGTTCCAGACGCTGGAAGAGACCTGTGATTTCGGCCTTAACCCGCATGCGAAGGTCGCCGATATGCGTATCGCGGAGCGGCAGAAGGTCGAGATCATGCGCGCCGTCGCCCGCGACGCCCGTGTGATTATTATGGACGAGCCGACCTCGTCCCTGACCGAGGATGAAGCGGAGCGCCTGCATCAAGTGATCGCGCGCCTCAAGGGTCGCGGCGTAACCGTGATCTATGTCAGCCATTTCCTCAATCATATCCTCGCCAATTGCGACCGCGTTACTGTGATGCGCGACGGCCATGTCGTGCGTACCGATGACATCGCGGGCGAGACGAAACAAAGCCTGGTCGATTCGATGTTGGGGCAGGCCTCCGAGATCATCTGGCCGACGCTCCCCGCGCTGCCTGCGCGGCAGGTCGCGACTGTGGTCGAGATGCAACATGTCAGCACCGATACCGGGCTGTCCGACATTTCGCTCAAGATCCGCCCCGGCGAGATCGTCGGTCTGATCGGGCTTGTAGGCGCCGGGCGCACCGAGGTGGGGCGGGCGATGTTCGGTGCCGATCCGATCAGATCGGGCACCTATTCCATCGAAGCCGTGGTTCAAAACGACCGCTTCAACATTCCCCGCGCCGTGGCGCAGGGCGTTGCTTTGGTGCCCGAAGACCGGCGCAAGCAGGGGCTGGTGATGACCCAGACCACGCGACCCAACATCTCGCTTGCCTCTTTGAACAAGATCGCCCGTTTCGGCCTGATCGACACCGCGAAAGAGCGCAGGCGGGCGCAGAAGATGATCGACCATTTCGGCATCGTGCCTGCGAAGCTCGACGGCGAGGTGGCGTTTTATTCCGGCGGCAACCAACAAAAGGTGCTGCTGTCGAAATGGGCCGTGGAAAAGCCGAAGCTGCTTATTCTCGACGAACCCAGCCGGGGCGTCGACATCGGGGCGCGTCAGCGCATCCATGAATTCATCGTTGAAATGGCCACATCGGGCGTGGGGGTTCTGCTCATCTCGTCCGAGCTTGAAGAGGTCATCAACCTGTCCCATCGCGGCTACCTGATGAGCGAAGGCCGGATTTTCGCCGAAGCCAATTGCCGCGAGCTTACCGTTGAAGACGCGCTCAACCGGATTTTCCGCGAACAGTCCGTGTCCCCGAACAAGGAGGTCGTCCGCACATGAGCGATATCACCGCAAACCCGAAACGTTTCAGCCTCAGCCCCGGCGATTTCGCCCGCGAATATGGCGTTTTGGTGATCATCGCCGTGCTGCTGATCGGGCTGTCGCTGATTTCCGACAGCTTTCTGACGGCACGCAACCTGTTGAACATTCTCAACCAATCCGCGCCTCTGGCGATTATTGCCTGCGCGCTGACGCTGGTGATCATCGGTGGGGATTTCGATCTCTCTACCGGTGCGATTTTTGGTGTGGCCTCGGTTTCTGCCGGGTGGATTGCCGTCAATGTTGATCCCTACACGGCCATTGTCGCGGGTCCGCTGATCGGGCTTGTCCTTGGCTTCACCAATGGCGCGATCATCACCGGCTTTGGCGTTCACTCCTTCCTTGTGACGCTGGCCACCAGCCTTGTCTATCGTGGCATCGCCATCCTGATTACCGGCGGCTCGTTGATCCCGGTGCGGATCGCGGAGTTTTCCTGGATCGGGCGCGGGCGCATCGGCATGGTCAATATCGCGATTTTTGTCTTCCTCGCCTTCATGGTGGTGATGATGATCCTTTTGAACCGGACCACATTCGGGCGCCGCGTCTTTGCCGTCGGCGGCAACGAGGAGGCGGCGATCCTCTCGGGCATCCGCACCAAGCTAGTCAAGGTCATGACCTTCTCGCTCTCGGGCATGGCCGCAGGGCTCGCGGGTGTCATCGCCGTGTCGCGCATCTCCATGGCCGAACCGCAGGCAGGGTCGGGCATGGAATTCGAAGCCATCGCGGCTGTGATCCTCGGCGGCACCTCGATCATGGGCGGCGCGGGGGCGATCTGGCGGTCGGTTGCGGGGGTGTTACTCATGGCGCTCATCGGCAACGGCTTCAACATCCTCAACGTGAACCCTTTCTTCAAAGATCTGACCACGGGCGTGATCATCGTGATCGCGGTGGCGCTTGCGGCTTCCGGCGGGCGGCGGCGCTGAGACGCCACGTTCCCCATAAACTGAGACAGACATATGACTGATAAAATCACACGCGTTGCCACGGACGTAGGCGGCACTTTCACCGACCTCGTCTATTTCGAAACCGATCTGAACACCGGCGTGCAGACCGTGCGCACCGACAAATCCGACACCACGCCTCCGGACTTTGAAAAGGGCGTTCTGAACGTCCTCGACAAGGCGGGCGTCGATGTCGGAAGCGTCGATTTCTTTGCCCATGGCACGACCGTGGTGATCAATGCCCTGACCGAACGCAAAGGCGCGAAAGTCGGGTTGATCACCACCAAAGGGTTCCGCGATGCGATCGAGATCGGGCGCGGCAACCGGCCGGATTTCTTCAACCTGATGTATAAAAAGCCCGAGCCTTTCGTCGAACGCTATCTGCGCCGCGAGATCGTCGAGCGGATGGATTATCGCGGCCATGAGGTGACGCCGCTCGACCTCGGCTCGCTCGATGAAACGCTGGGCCTCTTCAAATCCGAAGGCATCGAGGCGGTGGCGATCTGTCTTCTCCACGCCTACGCCAACCCGGCGCATGAAGAGGCGCTCAAGGCCGAGGTGGAAAAACGCTGGCCGGAGGTGACCGTGGTGGCCTCTCACCAGATCACCCGCGAATGGCGCGAATATGAACGTACCAACACGACGATCCTGTCGGCCTACGTGCAACCCAAGGCGCAGCGCTATCTCGAAAAGCTCGAAACCGGGCTGACCGGTAAGGGCTACAAGGGCCAGATGTTCATCATGCAGTCGAACTGCGGCGTCGACTCGGTCGAGGCGATCAAGGCTGTGCCGATCACCATGGTGGAAAGCGGCCCGGCGTCGGGGTTTTGGGGCGCGGCCGAGCTTGGCCGGATCATCGGCGAGCCGAATATTCTGGCGCTCGACATTGGCGGCACCACGGCGAAATGTTCGCTCATCGAAAACAATCAGGTGACGATCAAGACCGATTACTGGATCGAACGCGATCAGAAATCGGCGGGCTATCCGATCATGGTGCCCGTGGTCGATCTGGTGGAGATCGGCAACGGTGGCGGCTCGATCGCCTGGGTCGACGATTTCGACAAGCTCCATGTCGGGCCGCAATCGGCGGGGTCCACCCCCGGACCTGCGGCCTACGGGCGCGGCGGCGAGAATGCGACCACGACGGACGCGAACCTTGCCTTGGGCCGGATCAACAAGGACTATTTCTGTGGCGGATCGGTTGTGGCCGACATGGGCGCGCTCGACACCGCGCTGAACAAACTGGCGGCGCAGATGGGCAACACGCCCGAAGACGTGGCGCGCGGCATCGTGCGGATCGCCAATTCCAACATGGTCAATGCGCTGAAACTCGTCTCCGTCAACCGGGGCTATGACCCGCGCGATTTCACCCTCGTCGTGTTCGGCGGCGGTGGTCCGATGCACGGGGTCGCTTTGGGGCAGGAGCTGGGTGTCAAGAAAGTCGTCGTGCCGCGTGGCGCGCCGGTGTTCTCCGCCTGGGGCATGATGATGTCCGACCTGCGCCGCGACTATTTCGTCACCCGCCTGATGGACGGGACGGATCGGGCGGGGCTTGACGCGCTTTTGTCCAACACGATGGAACTGGCACGCGAGGAATACGCCCGCGAAGGCATCGCGCCGGAGAAAGTCACCTTCCAGCCGAAAGTGCGCTGTCGCTACCAGAACCAGGAATTCGCCGTCGAAGTGCCGGTGCCTGCGGGGCCGGTGACGGAGGATGTGATCGGAAAAATGCTCACCGATTTCCACGAGATTTACGAGCGCGAATACACCTATCGCCTGAGCGCGGGCGTCGAGATCATCGGCATCCACCTGATCGCCGCCTCGGAAGTGGGCAAGCTGGAACTTGTGCCTTTGGCCAAGACCGGGGCGAAGATCGAGGATGCGGTGAAAGGCAAGCGCATGGTCGATTACGCGACCGAGGGCGTGCATGAGGCGACCATTTACGACTCGACCAAATTCGAACCGGGGATGGAATTCAAAGGTCCCGCGATCATCGAAGATCCGGGCACGACCATCGTTGTGCATCCGACCAACCGCGTCTTCATCGACGATTTCGGCAACACCCATATCGAGACGCGAGGCTGAGGTATGACTGAGACGAACATGACTGAGAAACAATTCGATCCCGTCACCTTCGACATCATCCAGAACGCGCTTGAGGCCGTGGCCGACGAGATGTTCTACGCGCAGGTGAAAACCTCCATGAGCGCGATCATCTATGAGGTGCTCGACCTCTCGACCTCGATCCTCAATCCGGCGGGCGAGATCGCCGCCTCCGGCGCGGGAATCCCGGCCTTTATCGGTGTGCTCGACAAGGCGATCATGGGGATTTTGAAAAAATACCCGCTCGAAGAGATCAAGGACGGCGATGTCTTCGCCTCAAACGATCCCTATTTCGGCGGTGTGACCCATCTTAACGACATGGTGCTGGCTGCGCCTGTGTTCCATGAGGGCAAGCTGGTCGCCTGGGTCGCAAATATCGCGCATTGGAACGATGTGGGCGGCAATGTGCCGGGCTCCATGTCATCGGAAGCGACCGAGATCTTCCAGGAGGGCGTTCGCATTCCTGCGGTTAAGCTTTTCATGGAGGGCGTTGAAAACAAAGCCGTGTTCGACATTCTGACGGTGAACTCGCGCCTGCCGGATTATCTGCATGGCGATCTCTGGGCGGGTATCGCCGGGCTTCGGATCGGCGAGCGTCGGGTGTTGGAGCTTGTCGAAAAATACGGTGCCGACACCTTCGAGGCGGCGGTTGCGGATTACATGGAGCTTGGCGAACGCCGGGCGCGTGCGGCCCTGCAAAAAATCCCGCACGGGACCTATACGTTCGAGGAAGAACAGGACACCGGCCAGATCCACAAGGTGGTGCTGACCATCACGGAAGACGCCTTCACCGTCGATCTGAGCGACAACCCGGCGCAGGCCGGATCGTCCAACTGTTCGCGCGAAGGCACTGAGATTGCCGTGCAGCTCGCGTTCAAGGATTTCACCGATCCGGACGCGCCGGGCAATGGCGGGTTCTTCAAGCCGCTTGAAGTGATCACAAAGCCGGGCACGATTTTCCACGTCGAGGCGCCGGGCGCGCTTGGGTACTATTCGGAGGTGGAAATCCGTCTCTTCGACATGCTGCTGCGCGCACTCGCGGCGCATTTTCCGGGCGTTGTGCCCGCGGGCAATTTTGCCTCGATCTGTGGCACCAATGTGGGCGGTCCGCACCCGGAGACCGGGCGGCACTATACCATCGTCGAGCCGCAGGTCGGTGGCTGGGGCGCATGGCAGGGGGCGGATGGTCCGTCGGGTCAGTTCTCCGGTTTCCATGGCGAGACATTCAACTGCCCCGCCGAGGTCGCCGAAGCGCGCTACGGGCTTGGCGTCGATCAGGTCGCATTGAATTCGGAGCCGGGCGGCGAGGGCCAATGGCGCGGTGGCAAGGGGATCGACGTGCATTACCGCGTCCGTGCCGACGACAATTTCCTCTCCGTCGGTTACACCCGCTCGCGCATCCCGCCATGGGGCGCTTCGGGTGGTCTCGACGGGTCGGTGAACTATGTCGAGGTGCTGCGCACGGACGGGGCCAGGGAACGCTTTGCCTTCGCGACCAACGTCAAGGTGAACGAGGGCGATGTGATCCGGCTTGTGACCGGCAATGGCGGTGGCTTTGGCAACCCGAAAGACCGCAGCCGCGCCGAGATCGAACGCGATCTGCGCAACGACTATCTGACGCCTGCGCGCGCCAAGGAGATTTACGGTTACGAGGCCTGATCAGGCTTGGGCGACCGCAAAACACGACACCGCCCCGGCCACTCTTCGGAAATCCGCAGGGCGGTGTCGGCATGACACAGATGACGGCTTTAGGAGGCCCAGATGACATTTGAACCGCATGGGAAACATTTGATTGCAGGTGAATGGGTTGCGGGCGAGGAGAGCTTTGTCTCGACACCGACAACGGGCGAGGGGCAGAGCTTTTCCAAAGGCTCGGCGGCGCTGATCGACCGTGCCGTGCAGGCCGCCGAGGACGCGTTCTGGACCTATGGTTACACGACGCGCGAAGAGCGCGCGGTGTTTCTGGAGACCATCGCCGACGAAATCGAAGCCCGCGCCGATCTGATCACCCCCACAGCCATGGCGGAAAGCGGCCTGCCCGAGGGCCGTCTCGTCGGCGAGCGGGGCCGCACCACAGGTCAGCTTCGCATGTTCGCCGATCACATCCGCAAGGGGGATTATCTTGACCGCCGTCATGACAAGGCCCTGCCGGACCGCGCGCCCCTGCCGCGTCCCGATTTGCGGCTGATGCAACGGCCCATCGGCCCGGTGGCGGTGTTCGGCGCGTCGAACTTTCCGCTGGCCTTTTCGGTCGCGGGCGGGGATACGGCCTCGGCGCTGGCCGCCGGGTGCCCGGTCGTGGTCAAGGGCCATGAGGCGCATCCCGCAACGTCCGAGATTGTCGCAGACGCGTTTAAAGCCGCGATCGAAAAATGCGGGTTGCCGGGTGGCGTCTTCTCCATGGTGCATGGCGGCGCGCATGAGGTGGGCGGTGCTTTGGTGCAGCATCCGCTGATCAACGCGGTGGGGTTCACCGGCTCGCTGACCGGAGGGCGCGCGCTCTTTGATCTTTGCGCCATACGGGTCAATCCGATCCCGTTTTTCGGCGAACTGGGGTCCGTGAACCCGATGTTCCTTTTGCCCGAGGCTCTGTCCGCGCGCGGCGCAGATCTGGGCAAAGGCTGGGCCGGATCGCTTGCGATGGGGGCGGGGCAGTTCTGCACCAATCCGGGCATCGTCGTGGCTATCGAAGGCGCGGATGAAGAGGCGTTCACCAAAGCCGCCCTCGACGCCCTCACCGCCACCGGATCTCAGGTCATGCTCACCGAAGGCATCGCAAACGCCTATGTCAAAGGCGGCGATAAGATCAAAACTCAGCCCGGCGTGCAGGAGCTTTTGACCCAGATGTGCGACCGTCGCGAGGCGAAGCCCTTCCTGTTCAAGGTGAAGGCCGAAGACTGGTTGTCAAATGAGACCCTGTCTGAGGAGGTGTTCGGTCCTCTGGGCCTCATCGTGACCGTGAAAGATGTCGCGCAAATGATCGAGGTGGCAAAATCTTTTGAAGGTCAGCTCACCGCGACCCTGCATATGGACGAGGCGGATATGGCGCTGGCCGGTCAGCTTATGCCCATTCTCGAACGCAAGGCGGGGCGCGTCATGGCCAATGGTTTCCCGACCGGGGTCGAGGTCTGCGACAGCATGGTGCATGGCGGGCCTTACCCGGCCTCGACCAATTTCGGCGCAACGTCCGTGGGCACGATGGCGATCCGTCGCTTCCTGCGCCCGGTCTGTTATCAGAACATCCCGACGGGTGTTCTGCCCGGAGATCTTGTGTGATGGCCGGGGTGCCTGAGGACTTGTCCGACCGCCTCGCTAAAGTGATCACAGCGAGGCGGGCGCGTCAGACCGGTTGGCTCAAAACGCTTGCCTCGTTCGACAGCACACGCGGCAACGAAGGGCCCTGTCAGGACTGGCTGGCCTCTGAATTCGCCGCGCGTGGCTGGTCGGTCGATAAGTTCGCCATCGCCGGTAAGCCCGGTGCCTCAATGGTGGTCGATGTCGATTATGCCAAAGCCGTGCAGGTGGTGGCCAGCGTCGGGTCCGAGGGGCCATATCGACGTGGTGCCGCCGGGGGCTTTGGAGCTTTGGGATCATCCGCCGTTTGAGCCCTATGAGAAAGACGGGTTTCTGCATGGGCGCGGCACCAATGACATGAAGGTCGGGGTGGCGGAGATGGTCTTTGCGCTCGATGCCCTGCGTGACCTGGGCTATGCGCCTGCCGCACCGGTGTTTGTCGAAACGGTCAGCGAAGAGGAATGCACCGGCAACGGGGCGCTCGCCACTTTGGAGCGCGGTTACCGCGCCGATGCCTGTTTCATCCCCGAATTCATGGATCACCACCTGATCCGGGCCGAGCTTGGCTCCGTCTGGTTCCGGGTGCGTATCTTGGGCAAGCCCGGTCATGTTCTGGCCTTCGACCCGTCGGCCAATGCCAATATGGCGGCTTATGACTATGTGCAGGACCGTCTGGCGCTGACCGCAGAGATCAACGCCGAGGCGAAAAACCACCCGTGGTTCGGCCATCTTGAAGATCCGGTGAAATTCAGCCTCGGCAAGATCAAGGGCGGCGATTGGCTCGGCTCCGTGCCGTCCTGGTGCGAGATCGAATGCCGACTGTCCGTTCTGCCCGGCCATCCCTTGCCGGAGGTCCGCCAGCGGGTGATGGACTGCGTTGCGACCAGCGCCGAACGGCTCGGCACGCCACGCGCGCCGGAGGTGACGTGGATCGGGTTTCAGGCCGATGGCCATGTGTTCGAACCGGGCTCCGAGGCGGAAGCAACCCTTGCCCGCGTGCATGAAACGGTCATGGGCGCGCCGCTTGAAAGCTTTAGCCAGACGGCCACGTCGGACACCCGGCAATACGATCTCTATTACGACATTCCGACGCTCTGTTATGGCGGGCGCGGTTCGGGGAGCCATTCCCCGCAGGAGAAAACCGATCTCTCCTCCATGCTCGACACAACCCGCATCATCGCATTGTTCATCGCAGGATGGTGCGGACTTACTCTCATTGAAAGGACCTCTTTATGATCATCACCCGTCTTCACCCCGGTTCCCGTATGAGCCAGGCCGTTATCCATGGCGATACCGTCTATCTTGCCGGTCAGGTCGGCGAACGCGGTTCCGATGTTGCCACGCAGGCGCAACAGGCGCTGGCCGAGGTCGACCGTCTTCTGGCCGAGGCCGGAAGCGACAAATCCAAAGTCCTGCAGGTCATTGTCTGGCTCGCCGATATGGCGGATTTTGCAGCGATGAACGCGGTCTACGATGCGTGGATCGACCCGGAGAACCCGCCGGTCCGGGCCTGTGGTGAAGCCAAGTTGGCGACGCCGGACTATCTGGTGGAATTCATCGTCACCGCTGCGCGTTGAACGATTGTGCCCTGTCCTGACGGCTGTTTGCGATTCGATGGACGGGGCAGGGCGCTTTCGGCTGTTTTTGAACCATGACTATAAAAATAATTTTTATGAATCCTTTTGAAGCGGTCTGGAATGGCCGCTTTTTTCTTGGGTTTAACCCTTCTATTGCCCAATTAAATAGCATTTATATTTTTTGTCGACAAGAACTCCGCTTCTTCCTTGATCTTTGGCCCTCACCTTTCAAAGTTGAAGTCAGACTTCAAAAAGTGAAGGGCCAGTCCGTGACCGATCCGGCAAAGAAAATCGAGGCGACCCCAAGCGTGGGCGAGAAACTCAGAGCCCGGCGCAAGGCGCTCAAAATCCCCATGCGCGAAGTTGCAGAGGGCAGCGGGCTGTCCATCGGCTTTATTTCTCAGGTCGAACGCGGGGTCTCCGAACCTTCGCTGACCTCACTTCGGGCCATCGCGAAAGTGCTGGGCGTCTCGGTCTCGGACATCATGCCCGAAGTGGGGGTCGCCCCCGAAGCCACGCGCAGCCTGTCGCGCCCGCGCCACCAACTGCGCCCGGACGAGGGCATGGCGCATGCTTACGAGCGGATCACCACAACATTTCCCGGCTCGAAACTCACCGGCGTTCTGATCCATGAGCCGCCCGGCGCGCGAGTCGAGCCGCAAAGCCATGAAGGCGAGGAGATGTTTTATATGCTGCAAGGGAGCCTGACCGTGGAACTCGACGGGCGCACCATCGTGTTGTCGCAGGGCGACACGCTTCATTTTTCCTCCCGGCGTAAACACGCGACCTGGAACCATACGGTCAAGCCTGCGGTCATGCTGCATGTGTGTACTATGGACGTGTTCGGCGATCAGATTTCCGATGACGTGCCTGGGGTTTACGCCGGTCATGAACCCGCACCCAAGGGGGCGAAGTCATGAGGCCCTGGGCATATTTTGTGTCGGCCATCGCCCAACCCGGCGATCTCGATCCGGCTTTTCATGCGCTCTGGAAATTGACGGAGCAGGAGATCGGCGCGCCGCTGTTCACCGTGATGACCTTCGATCAGGACACGCGACTGTCGACCCGCATCTGGTCCTCGATGCCCGAAGCCTATCCGACGCAGGGTACCAAACCCCTGCCGGAAAGCGACTGGACCGATCTGGTGCTGGGGCGGCATCAACCCTTTGTGGCCAATACGATCGACGAGATCGCCGGACATTTCGCGGATCACGCGCTGATCAAAAGCCTCGGCTGCGAGAGCTGCCTCAATCTTCCCCTCATCGTCGGCGGGCGTGTGCTTGGCACGCTGAACTGCCTCGACGTGGCGGGGCATTATACGCCCGAACGGGTCGCGCATGCGGCCTGTCTTGTGGCGCCGGGGGCGCTTTGCCTTCTGCGCCTTTCAGGGGACACGACGAACAAGGAGATCATCACATGACCAAAACGATCCGGGTGGCTACCGATGTGGGTGGCACGTTCACCGATCTGGTCTGTTTCGAAACCGACACAGCGACGGGCCAGTCCCGCGTGACCACGGCGAAATCCGACACCACGCCGCCAAATTTCGAGCAGGGCGTTTTGAACGTGCTGAAAAAGGGCGGGGTGGATGCGCAGGACATCGACTTCATGGCCCATGGCACGACCGTGGTGATCAACGCCCTGACCGAGCGCAAAGGCGTCAAGGTTGGGCTGATCACCACCGAGGGCTTTCGCGACACGCTAGAGATCGCACGCGGCAACCGGCCCGATTTCTTCAACCTGCATTATGAAAAACCGAAGCCCTTCGTGCGGCGCGCGCTGCGCCGTGAAGTGCCGGGGCGGATGAACTATCTGGGTGCGGAAACGCAGGCTCTGGACCTCGCGGGACTTTCTGAAATTATCAGCGATTTCAAAACACAAGGCGTCGAAGCTGTGGCCGTGTCTCTGCTGCATTCCTATGCCAACCCGGCGCATGAAGAGGCGGTTCTGGCCGCGCTCCGCGATCTTTGGCCGGAGGTTTCCGCCGTGGGCTCGCACCAGATCAGCCGCGAATGGCGCGAATACGAGCGCACCAATTCCGCCGTGCTCTCCGCCTATGTGCAACCCGTCGCCGAACGCTATCTGCGCCGTCTTGAGCATGGCCTGACCGAGGACGGTTTCGACGGCCAGCTTTACGTCATGCAATCAAACTGCGGTGTCGACAGTCTTGCCGCGACGGCGCGCATTCCGATCACCATGGTGGAAAGCGGGCCTGCCTCTGGCTTCTGGGGCGCGGCGGAGCTTGGCAAGCTGATCGGTGAGCCGGATGTTCTGGCGCTCGATATTGGCGGCACCACGGCGAAATGTTCGCTGATCAAGGATGGCGAAGTCACCATCATGACAGATTACTGGATCGAGCGCGACCGCACCTCGGCGGGCTATCCGATCATGGTGCCGGTGGTCGATCTGGTCGAGATCGGCAATGGCGGCGGCTCGATCGCATGGGTCGATGATTTCAACAAACTTCATGTGGGTCCGCAATCGGCGGGGGCCTCTCCGGGCCCGGCCTCTTACGGGCGCGGCGGCACCGAAGCCACGACCACCGACGCGAACCTTTGGCTTGGCCGGATCAACCGCGATTATTTCTGCGGCGGCTCTGTCGAAGCGGATATGGAGGCCACGGGGGCCGCGCTGCAAAAGCTCGCCGACAGCCTTGGCATCGACCGCGACGAGGCGGCGCGCGGCATCGTGCGGATCGCCAACAACAACATGGTCAATGCGCTGAAACTCGTGTCGCTCAACCGGGGCCATGATCCGCGCGATTTTACTCTTGTGGCCTTTGGCGGCGGCGGCGCGATGCATGCGGTGGCTCTGGGTCAGGAGCTTGGTGTCAAGAAGGTGGTGATCCCGACGGGAGCAGCGGTGTTTTCGGCCTGGGGCATGATGATGTCCGACCTGCGCCGCGACTATTTCCTCACCGCTCTCGCCGATCTGACGCCCGGTGCCGCCACGGGGATCGAGGCGCGGTTTGTCGAGATCGAAACTCAGGCCCGCGCGCAGTTTGCGGCGGAAAATGTCGCTGCCGATCAGGTTCACTTCAAACGGTTTGGAAAATTTCGCTATCAAAATCAGGAGCATACCGTTGAGGTGCCGCTCAAGGGGGCGGTTACGGAGGATGTGCTTGCGCAGATCGCCGAGGATTTTTACGCGCTCTACGAGCAGGAATACACCTATCGCCTCGACGCGCCGGTCGAGATGGTGGGCCTCCATATTATCGCCTCCGCCGAGGTCGGCAAGCTCGCGCCTGTCGAACAAGCGCTGAGCGAGACGCCCGCCAGTGCCGCGCTCAAAGGCCGTCGCACTGTCGATTACGCGCTCGACGGCGTGCATGAGGCCGAGATTTACGATGGCGAAAAAATCGAACCGGGCATGAGCTTTGCCGGTCCTGCCGTGATCGAAGATCCGGGCACCACGATTGTGATCCATCCGGGCAATGCGGTTGAGATGGACCGCTGGGGCAATCTGCATATCACGCTGAAATCGGGGGAGAGGGCCTAATGGCGAACGATCCGATCACCAATGAAATCATCCAGAACTCGCTTCAGGCCGTGGCCGACGAAATGTTCGTCGCCATGCAGAAAACCGCCATGAGTTCAATTATCTACGAGGTGCTCGACATGGGTACCGGCATCACCGATGCCTCGGGCGAGATCGCGTCTTCGGGCGCGGGCATCCCGGCTTTTGTCGGCGTGCTCGACAAGGCGGTCAAAATGATCGCCGCGAAATTCGAGGGCCGTGTGGTGGCGGGCGATGTGTTTGCCGTGAACGATCCGTTCCACGGCGGTGTGACGCACCTCAACGACATCATCGTCGCCATGCCGGTGTTCTCTGAAGGCAAGTTGGTCGCATGGACCGCGAACATCGCGCACAACTCCGACGTGGGCGGCATGGCGCCCGGCTCTCTGACTGGCGAGGCCACCGAGATCTATCAGGAGGGCCTGCGCCTGCCGCCGATCCGCATCATCGAGGCGGGCGTGCCGATTGCCTCCGTTTTCGACATCATCCGGCTCAATTCGCGGATGCCCGAGGTGCTGGAAGGCGATGTCTGGGCGGCGATTTCCTCGGCCCGCGTGGGCGCGCGGCGTCTTGAAGAAATTGCAGCGAAATACGGCACCGAGGTGTTTGAGACGGCGCTGGTGGATTTCATGGATTTCGGCGAGGCTGTGTCGCTCAAAGGTTTGAAAGAGCTGCCGAAAGGCACGTTCGAACTGACCGAGGAACAGGATGACGGGGCGCTGTTCAACGTCAAGATCACGGTGGCGGAAGACAAGTTCATCGTCGATCTGCGCGACAACCCGGATCAGGTCGCGGGGCCGGTCAACTCCTGTCGTGACGGGGTGATGATCGGGGCGCAGATGATCCTGAAATCCCTCACCGATCCGCGCGGGCCCGCCAATGGCGGCTCCTTCCGCCCGATCGAATTGCTGACCCGCGAAGGTTCGGTGTTCGACGCGCAGGAACCCGTCGCCATGGGGTTTTACTATGAGATCGAGCTGCGCGCCTACGATCTGATGTGGCGCTGTCTTGCGCCGCATATGCCCGATCATCTGGGCGCCGGGCATTTCGGCTCGGTCTGCGGGACCTTTATCGGCGGCATCCACCCCGACACGGGCCGGGCCTATACCATCGTCGAGCCGCAGGTTGGCGGCTGGGGGGCGGCACAGGGCAAGGACGGCAATTCCGCGATCTTTTCGGCCTTCCATGGCGAGACCTATAATTGCCCCGCCGAGATCAACGAAGCCCGCAATGGCGTAATCATCGACCGGATGGAGCTGAACTGCGCACCGGGCGGTGAGGGCCGCGAGACCGGCGGCCGGGGCGTCGTGATCGACTACCGCACGCGCTCCGAGGACGGCTATGTCACCGTGGGCTACACCCGCTCGAAATTCCCGGCCTGGGGGCTGGATGGCGGGCGGGATGGCAGCGCGAATTACGTCCGTTTTATCCCGAGTGAGGGCGAGACCCGCGAATTCGCCTTTGTCTCCGGGCTCAAAACCCATCCGGGCGACGTCATTCGGGTCATCACTGGCAATGGCGGCGGCATGGGCGATCCGAAAGACCGCCCGGCGGAGAAAATCGTGGAGGATATCGTCGACGGGCTGCTGACGCCCGAGCGCGCCAAAGAGGTCTACGGCTATGACGGCTGAGACCGCGCTCAGGGTTCTGTACCTCTCTCCGGTCGTGGGCGATGGCTCCGAACATCTCTATGCCGCCATGGCTGAAGAGATGCGCCAGCCGGGCACGGAGGTGCAGTATTGCACGCTGCCCGAGGGCGACGGGCGGTTCACCCATATCGAATACCGGACCTATGAGGCGCTGGTGACCCGCGGCATTCTGCGCGCGGTGCGGCAGGCCTCGAAAGAGGGGTTCGATGCCTTTGTCATCGGCTGTTTCTACGACACGGCGCTGCATGACGCGCGCGAACTGTCGGGCGAGATGATCGTCACCGGCCCGTGCCTTGCGTCCTGTGAGATCGCCAACAGCCTTGCCAACCGCTTCGGCATCATTGTCGGGCGTCAGAAATGGGTGGCGCAGATGGAGGCGACGGTGCGCGGCTATGGCTATGGCGACCGTCTGGCCGGGTTCTATCCGGTCGATATGGGCGTGAATGAGTTTCAATGCGACCACGATGTGACGGCGGAGCGTCTGCTCGCCGCCGGGCGCAAGGCGGTCGAAGAGGACCACGCTGAGGCGCTGATCCTTGGCTGTACCGCAGAGATCGGCTTTCACGAAGTGCTTCAGCGCGAGCTGGGTGTGCCGGTGATCGACCCGTCCACGGCGGCGCTCAAACATGCGGAATACATGGCCGGGCTGAAACGGACCTGCAACTGGCTGCCCTCGCGGAAATATTCCTGCGAAGCGCCGCCCGAGGAAGAACTCGCCCTGATCGGCTGTTTCAAAGACGAAAGCGATGCGTTCGGGACCCGCGTGAAGGCCGGGCCGGACAGGAAAGGACAGACGAAATGACACAAGTGGACAACCGGCTGGCGGCGCTGCGCGCGAGTTTGCGCGAGACGGGCAACGACATGATTGTGCTCGGACCGGGGCCGCATCTGTATTGGCTTCTTGGTTTTGAACCTCATGGCGATGAGCGCATGCTGGTTCTGATGATCACGCAGGAGGGCATTGGCTTTGTCATGCCCGCGCTTGAGGCCGACAGTGCCAGCCAGCACACCGATCTACCGATGTACACCTGGACCGATGCCGAGGGGCCGGCGGAGGCTTTGAGCAAAACGCTTGCGGCCGTGGGCGGCGAGGGGGTGAAAACCGTTGTGATCGACGAAGGGATGCGCGCCGATTTTGCGCTCAATGTGCTCGATCGCCTGCCGGGCGCAAAACACAGCTTTACCGAGACCACCATCGGGCGGCTCAGAATGAAGAAAGACGCCGGAGAACTCGCCGCGTTGAAAGAGAGCGCGCTGCTAGATGACAAGGCCATGCTTGCGGCCTTTGCGGCGATCAAACCGGGCATGACCGAGGACGCGCTGGCGCAGGTGATCCGCGACACCTTTGCCGAGGCCGGTGCCAGCCCGCTGTTCACCATCGTTGGCACGGCGGGCAATGGCGCGTTTCCGCATCACCAGACCGGCAAGACGGTCATCCAGCGTGGCGACGCCATTGTGATTGACATCGGTGCGCGCCTCAAAGGCGCGCCGTCCGACATCACGCGCATGGCGGTGGTGGGCGAAAAGCCCGAGGGCTATGACGAGATTCACGCTATCGTCGAGGGCGCGGTTCAGGCCGCCATGGCGGTCGCAAAACCGGGGATTAAGGCGCATGAGGTCGACGATGCCGCCCGCGGCTATATCGCGGCGCATGGCTATGGCGACAATTTCCTGCACCGTACCGGCCACGGCATGGGCGTCGAGGTGCATGAGCCGCCCTATATGACTGCGTCGAGCCAGACCGTGCTGGAAGAGGGCATGGTGTTCTCCATCGAGCCGGGGATTTACCTGCCGGACCGGTTCGGGCTTCGGCTTGAGGACATCGTTTATCTCACGAAAGACGGCTGCGAGCGCTTTTCTGAGCTGCCGCGCGACGTCGCGTTGGTGGAGGTCTGATCATGCCCCGCGCCTGGCATATCCACGATTTTTCCGGCTACCGAAGCCTGACGCTTGAAGAGGAGCCCCTGCAAGAGCCTGGCCCGGGCGAGCTGCGGCTCCGGGTCGAGGCCTTTGCGCTCAACTGGGGCGATATGGATCTGATGAAGGACAATTATTCGTTTTCCTTCAAAAGCTTCCCCGCCAAGGTCGGGATCGAGGCCGCAGGCATCGTGGAGGCCATCGGCGCGGGTGTCGAGGGGTTTGAGATCGGTGAACGGGTCTCCTCGGTGCCGTATTTCTACTATGACCGGGGCGCGAGTACCGAGAGCCTTGTGATCGACGCGCGCTATGTGGCGAAGGCGCCGGAAAGCCTTTCGGCGGTCGAGGCGGCGTCGATCTGGATGCAATATCTGACGGCCTATTTCCCGATCTCGGAGATCACGCCTTTGGGCGAGGGCGACGTCGCGCTTGTGACGGCGGCGACCAGCACGGCGGGCGCGGCAATGCTTGAGATCGGGCGGGCGCGGGGCGTGACGATGATCGGCACCACGCGCAACCCCGAGAGCGCGGATTATCTGCGCGAGATGGGAGCGGATCATGTCATCGTCACCGGGCGCGACGATGTGGCCGCCGAGGTGAGGAAAGCCTCAAATGGCAAGGGCGCGAAGCTTGTGTTCGATCCGGTGGGTGAGGGGCTGATCCATCAGTATTCCCCCGCACTCGCCCGCGATGCGCGCATCTTTTTCTATGGCACGCTCGACACGGCCTGGCCCGAACTGCCCTTCGTCGACATGTTTCAGGCCAACGCAACGTTCCAGCCCTATTCGGTCTTCAACTATGTCGAGAACCCAGAGGCCCTGGCGCGGGGCAAGGCCTATATCTACGACGCGCTCGCCTCTGGCGTGCTCAAACCGCGCGTTGACCGGGTCTTCCCGATGGAGGGATATGTCGAGGCCTGGGACTACCTGAGCCAACCGCGCCAAAGCCACGGCAAAGTCGTGATCGAGACGGGGCTCTGAGCGGATGCGGTTCGATCCTTTCACCAGATCGGTCATTCAGGCGGGGCTGGCGGCGGCAGCGAGCGAAAGCTTTGCCGTGCTGAAAAAGACCGCGATGAGCCCGATCATCTACGAGGTGCTCGATGTCGGCACGGGCGTGACCGATGCGCGGGGTGAGATTGTCTCGTCGGGCGCGGGCATTCCGGGCTTTGTCGGCGTACTCGACAAAGCGGTGAAACGGATCATCGAGCTGCATGGCGGGACGGTGAAAGAGGGCGATCTTTTCATCACCAACGATCCCTATTGGGGCGGGGTGACGCATCTCAACGACATGGTGGTGGCGCAGCCTGTGTTTCATGAGGGGCGGTTGCTCGCCTGGACCGCCTCGATCGCGCATTGGAACGATGTGGGGGGTATGACGCCCGGTTCCATGCCTGCGGATGCCACCGAGATTTATCAGGAAGGGCTGCGGCTGCCCTGTGTCCGACTGTTCGATGGCGGGCGCAAAGTGGAGGCGGTGTTCGACATCATCGCGCTGAATTCCCGTCTGCCGGATTTCGTCACCGGCGATCTCTGGGCGCAAATCTCTGCCGGGCGCCGCGCCGCGCAGCCCATTCTGGACATGGCGAAAACCTATGGCGTGGAGGCCCTCGAAGATGCCATCGCCGAGGCCTTCGCGGAAGGCGAAGCGCGCACGCTTCAAGGCCTCAAAACCCTGCCGCAAGGCCGCTATCCCATCGCCGTCGAACAAGACGAGGGCGACACATGGCACGCCACGGTCGACATCACGCCGGAGCGGTTCATCGTCGATCTGCGCGACGCGCCCGAGCAGCGCAAAGGCCCGTTCAACACCTCGCATGACGGCGCGCGCATTGCCTGCCAGCTTTTGTTCAAGGTGCTGACCGACCCGACGCTTTTCGCCAACGCGGGCTCCTTCCGTCCGCTTGAGGTGATCACCCGCAAGGGGTCTGTTTTCGATGCCGAAGCGCCCGCGCCCCATGGCTATTATTCCGAAACCCGCATCCGGCTGACGGATATGCTTTGGCAGGGCCTCGCAAAGGTGATCCCGGAGCGTCTGCCTGCCGGGCATTTTTCCTCGATCTGCGGCACGGTGATCGCCGGGCGGCATCCGGAAACCGGGCGGGCCTATACGATGGTCGAGCCGCAAATGGGCGGCTGGGGCGCCACCGCCAGCCGCGACGGGCTCGATGCGATGTATTCGACCAACCATGGCGATACGTTCAACTGCCCCGCCGAGATTTGCGAAGCGCGCTACGGCATCGACGTGATCTGGCGACGCCTGTCGGAGAGCCGTGCGGGGAAGGGGCTGCATCATGGTGGACGTGGTCTTTCGACCCGCTACCAGCCCCGCGCCGAGGCGCTTTTGTCCGCCGGATATTCCCACACCCGCGTGCCCGTCTGGGGCGCGGCGGGGGGAGAGGCGGGCGGTTTGAACGCCATCCGGGTCGCGCGCCCCGATGGATCGTCCGAGAGCTTTTCGTTTGCCTCCGGGGTTCTGCTTGCCCCCGGCGATGCGCTTTGCATCGACACGGCCAACGGAGGGGGCTGGGGTGCCCCGGATCCTCCAGGGGCATCTGATAACTGAGGCCACCCGGCTTCGAAGACCAAGACTCAAGAATGCAATGACAAAACCAAAGACCAACAGAGGACGTGACAAAATGATGAACAAATTGACAGGATCGCTTTTGGCCTGTTCCGCAGCTCTGGCGTTTGCTGGCGGGGCGTTCGCCCAAGAACGGCCCTTACGGCTCGACGAGAGTGCCGTGGGCGAGATCGACCCGGCAAAAGCGGTTGACTATGCCGATACCGTTCTTGCGGTGAATCTTTACGAAAGTCTGGTTTATCCGGCCCGTGGTAACGCGGGTGTGCAGCCCTGGCTGGCGCAGTCCTGGGAGGTTGATGGGCTCAGCTACACGTTCACGTTGCGTGACCATGCGACCTTTGCGTCCGGAAATCCGGTTACGGCGGCGGATGTGGTGTATTCCTTCGAGCGGCTGATGAAGATGGGGCAGGGCAATGCATCCCTCTTCGAAGGACGCGTCGCTTCGGTTGAGGCCTTGGACGATAAAACTGTCAAATTCACCCTGGCCGAGCCTTTTGCCCCATTCCTTGCCGCGACATCGCGTCTGTCCATTGTGGATAGCAAGCTGTCGATGTCTCATCAGGGCGAAGGTACTTTCGGTGCGTTCGGAGATTATTCCTCGGACTGGATTTCCGCAAACTCGGCGGGGTCAGGGGCCTATATGGTCACCGAACACGATCCGCAAATTCAGACCGTGATGGTGCCTAATCCGTATTACGATGGCGATCCTGCGGACGCTGTGTCCCCCGATCAGGTCACCTACCGTTATTCGCTGGAGGCGTCGACCGTTCGTGCCCTAATGGCGCGTGGAGAGCATGATGTGTCCTCGCAATGGCTGCCCCCGGAAGTGTTCAAGGCCATGGCTGCCGAAGGTTCGGTGCATTTGGAGCAGGAGCCGGGAGGCACGGGGGAATACATTAAACTCAATACGGCCCGCGCACCGCTCGACGATGTGCATTGCCGCCGTGCCTTGATGTATGCCTATGACTATGCCACCACTCTGCAACTGGTCGGTGTCACCGATGACATCGCCCTCGGGATTCCGATGAACGGGGCTCTGCCGCAGGGACTTTTGGGATCGGATATCGACGTTGCGCCCTTCGCTCAGGATATGGAGAAGGCGAAAGAGGAACTCGGTCAGTGCCAGTATGACATTGCCGATTATCCGCTGGATATCGCCTGGATCGCAGAGGTCCCCGCGCGGGAACGGCTTGCACTGCTGATGCAGGCGAGTTTCACCCAACTGGGCTTCAAGGTGAACGTGGTGCGCACGCCCTGGGCGCTGGTTTCCGAGCAGGTGACCGATCCCGAAACCGCGCCACATGCCGTGGAGATTTCCGTGTCCGCGCTGACACCGGACCCGGATTCGCTGTTGTTCAACATGTACAGTTCGACCGTGCCGCCGACCTGGATGTCCGCCGAGCATCTCGAAGATGCGGAAACGGATCGGTTGCTCAACGCGGGCCGTCTGGAAACCGATCCCGAGAAACGTGTCGAAATTTACCGTGAGCTGAACGCGCATTTGCGCGATCTGGCACCGGATATTTTCGCCTACGAGTTCACGGCTGTTTATGCGGTGCGCAACGGTGTCGAGATTCCGAACCTGAAAGACCCGCAGAAACGCTATTCAACTTCGGGTTATTCGATGCTGTTCAAGGACATGCAGGTTTTGAACTGAACGTTTTTCCGGGGCGGTTCAGGCCGCCCCGTTCCTTTCTCTGAACGGAGCACCATCATGCGCATCCTCTGGGTCAATCCCGGCGGCAGCCCGGATTACGACGCCGGCATCGCCGCCGAACTGGCCGCCGCCGCCCGCCCTGGCACCTCCGGAACCGTCGTGTCCTTTGCCACCGACGCAGTGCCGCCGCATCTCGAATACGACGCTTTCGAAGCGATGGCCGTGCCGCAGGTGGTGCGTCTGGCGCATCAGGCCCGAGCCGAGGGTTATGACGCCTATGTCATCGGTTGCTTCTACGACACCGCGTTGGAAGCCGCCCGCGAAGTCTCCGGCGACATGATCGTCACCGCGCCCTGTGTCGCGGGGCTTGAGGTGGCGGGGGCTTTGGCCAGCCGCTGCACGATCCTGTCGGCCACCGCGAAGGCCGCAGGTCATATCAAGCGCCGGGTGCGGGGCTACGGCCTCGATCACCGTGTCACTTCCGTGCGTCCGCTGGGGCTTTTGCCCTCCGAGTTTTGCCTCGATCCCGGCCTGACCGCGCGTCGCGTCGAAGAAGAGGCCCGGATCGCTATCGAGACCGAAGGCGCCGAAGCCATCCTCTTGGGCTGTACGCTCGAATACGAGGCAGCCGCCGCCATCGGCGACCGGCTTGGCGTGCCGCTGATTGATGCCGTGCGCGCCCCTTTTGCGCTGGCCGAACATCTGGCACATGTGTCGCAATTTTTCGGCTGGAAACCCGGACGTGTGGGCGGCGGTGTGGCCCCGTCGGCCACAGAGCTTGATCACCCGGCCTTTGCGCCTGCGCTGATCGCCAACAGAGTGGAGTTCTGATGAAACCGATCCTGCGCCTTTTCGGTCAGCGTCTGGCCATTTCCCTCCTGGTTCTGGTCGGCGTGTCCATGCTGATCTTTCTCATCGCCCGCGTCGTGCCCGGCGATCCGGCGCGCATCGCGCTTGGGCCGAATGCCTCGCAGGAGATGGTCGATGCGCTGCGCGAGGCGCGGCATCTCAACGACCCGATCGTGATGCAATACGGCTGGTTCCTGCGCGATCTGCTGCATGGCGATCTCGGCACCTCGCTCTACACCCGCCGTCCGGTGATGACGGACATTGCGACCTATCTTCCCGCGACGCTGGAACTGGTCTTTGCGGCCGGCGCGATGATGATCCTGATCGGCCTGCCTCTGGGGCGACTGGCCGCGCGTTATAAAGGCAGCTACCCCGATCATCTGGCGCGTTTGCTGTCGGTGCTGGCGGTCTGTACCCCGGCCTTCGTCTGGGGCGTGGTGCTACAACTTTTGCTTGCGTACATCTGGCCGATTTTCCCGCTCGAAGGCCGTTTGTCGACCGGGGTGGATGCGCCCATGGCGATCACCGGGCTTTATACGATCGACGCGCTTTTGACCGGCAAGATCGGCGTGTTTTTCGATGCGCTCTATCATCTCATCCTGCCCGCCACAGCACTTGCGCTGTCGGGCATCGGTCAGACCGCGCGCCTGACACGGTCCTCAATGATCGAGAGTTATCGCAAACCCTATACGGAGATGGCCCGCGCCTATGGATTCAGTGAGCGTCGTATCGCGCGGCGCTATGCGTTCCGCCCGGCGTTGATCCCGACTTTGACCATCCTCGGCCTCGATTTCGCGGCCATGCTGGCCAACGCCTTTCTGGTCGAGCGGGTTTTCGTCTGGCCGGGCCTGTCGCGCTATGGGGTCGAGGTGATTCTGCGTAAGGATCTCGATGCCATTGTCGGTACTGTCATGGTGATCGCGGCCATGTTCCTCATCACCAATCTCGTGGTCGATGTGCTTGTTTCCATTATCAATCCGCGTATTCGCCTGTCTGAGAGGAGGGCCAAGTCATGAGCGCCCGTACGCCGTCCATCGCCTGGGCCGAATTCCGCTCCAACCGGATCTCCATTCTCGGGCTCGTGCTTGTGGTCTTTTGCATCGCTATGGCGCTTCTGGCCGATGTCATCACGCCTTACCCGAGCCATGTCGGGCCGATCGGCGATTTCACCGCGATCAATCAGCCGCCTTCCACGGCGCATTGGTTCGGCACCGACACCATCGGGCGTGATCTTCTGACCCGGATCGTCTATGGCTTTCGCCTGTCGCTGTCCATGGCCGTGATGGTTTTGGCGATCTCCATGCCCATCGGCGTGATCCTCGGTCTCATCGCGGGCTATAAAGGCGGCTGGATCGAGTTCGCGATCATGCGGCTCACCGATATTTTCCTCGCCATCCCGCCGCTGGTTCTGGCCATGGCGATCATGGGGTTTCTGCCCGCCACTTTGACCAACGCCATGCTGGCGGTCACGGCGATGTGGTGGCCCTGGTACACGCGACTGGTCTATAACGTGGTGCGCTCCGAGGCGCGCGAGGGCTATGTGCTGGCCGCCGAGGTGATCGGCGCCTCCTCGACCCATATCATGTTCCGCGAGATCCTGCCCAATTGCGCGCCTGCGGTGATGACCAAGATCACACTCGATGTCGGCTTTGTCGTGCTCATGGTCTCGTCTCTGAGCTTTCTGGGCCTTGGCGTCCAGCCGCCGACCCCTGATCTTGGCTCCATGGTGGCCGACGGGGCGAAATATATGCCCGACGCCTGGTGGCTGTCGATCTTTCCGGCGCTCGCGATCATGATCCTTGTCCTCGGGTTCAACCTGTTGGGCGACGGGCTGCGCGAAGCCTTCGATGCGGAGGTGTGAGATGAGCGATCCAGTTCTCAACATGCGCGATCTGAAACTGTCCTTCCGCAAGGGGCGGCAGGTGACAGATGTGCTCCATGGTATCTCTTTGCATGTCAACGCGGGTGAAAAAGTGGCGCTTGTGGGTGAATCCGGCTCCGGGAAATCGGTCACGGCCCAGCTGGCCCTCGGGCGGCTTCAGCAACAGAAAGGCACGCTGATGCAGGGGCAGGTGACGGTCGCCGGGATCGACGCTACGCGCGAGACCGCCAAACTTACGGCGGCGCGGGGGCATCGGGTGACGATGATCTTTCAGGATCCGACCTCGGCGCTCAATCCGGTGTTCCGTATTGGCGAGATTTTCACCCAGGTGCTGCGCGCCGGGCGCCGCAAAATCTCAGACAGCGACGCGCGCACCAAAGCGATTGCCGCGCTGGCCGAGGTCCATATCCCCGATCCCGCCCGCGCGCTCGACAGTTACCCGTTTCAGCTTTCTGGTGGCATGAACCAACGCGTCATGATCGCCATGGCTTTGGTCAACGAGCCCGAGCTTTTGTTGGCGGACGAACCCGGCACCGCGCTCGATGTGACCGTGCAGGCCCAGACGCTCAAGCTGATGGATGAGATGGTCACCAAAAAGGAAACCGCAGTGCTATTCATTTCGCACAATCTCTCCGTGGTGCGCGAATTTGCCGATCGGGTCTATGTGATCTATCGCGGTCGACTGGTCGAACACGGGCGGGTGGATCAGCTCTTCACCGATCCGCGCCATCCCTATACCCGCGCGCTTTTGGCGGCTGCGCCGAAACTCGTGGGCGGCGGCTTGCCCGATCTGCCCGAACATGTGCCGGCATTCCGCGATCCGATGATCGTGCATGAGGGCTGCGGTGAACCCGAGGAGATGCGCAGATGAGCGACGATATTCTTTTGCGCACGGTGCGTTTGTCGAAACATTTCACCATCGGCGATCACGAGGTCAAAGCTCTGCAAGACGTTTCGCTCGATGTGCGACGGGGGGAATGCCATGCCATCGTCGGTGAAAGCGGCTCGGGCAAGTCGACCCTCGCCAATATCGTTTTGGGTATTTACCCCGCCACGTTTGGGGAGGTGATCTTCGACGGCAAACCTCTGGCGCAGGACCGCGATAAATCTCTGAAGCGGCGCATCCAGCTTGTGCAGCAAAACCCGCTCTCCGCCCTGAATTCCCGCCGCCGCATCGGGGCTTCCATTCGCTTGCCGCTCGACGTGCACAACATCGGGCTGCGCTCGGGCCGGGACGCGCGGGTGCGCGAGTTGCTCGAAGAGGTGGGGCTTGAGGCCGACATGGCGCGGCGCACGCCCGCGTCGCTGTCGGGCGGGCAGCGACAGCGCGTGGCCATCGCGCGCGCCTTGGCCGCCGATCCCGATCTGATCGTGCTGGACGAACCGACCTCGGCGCTCGATGTGCTGGTGCAGGCGCGGGTGCTGAACCTTCTGGACCGGCTCCGGCGCGAACGCGGGCTGACCTATATTTTCATCACCCACGATCTGGCCGTGGTGCGCGCGCTTGCGGACCGGATCAGCGTCTTCGTCCATGGCGAAAAGGTCGAAACCGGCTCGGCAGATCAGATTTTCTCCGCCCCGAAAGAGCCCTTTACACGAAAACTCATCGGATCGGTGCCTGTGGCGAGCGACGCCGAGGCTGCTTTGCGCGATGCTATCCATGCGAAAGCGGGTGTCTGACGGTTTCCAGTTTGTGAGCGCTACGTGAAGCGCGACTCCTATCGCGGTCGAGAGTAGGGGGGCATCCCATCTCCGCCAGGATCCTTTCTCGGAAGACTCCAAAGGGTAGTGTCGCAAAGTTTTGGGTTTCTTGGTATCCCCGAATATGTGAGCATTGTCAGTGAGTTGGTAAAAGGCGGTTGACGTGATCGATTTCAAGGGCGTGCATTATCCGAAGTCGATGATCCTGCATGCAGTGTTCTTCTATGTTCGTTTCGCAGTTTCCTACCGGGACCTTGAAGAGATCCTTGCGGAACGCGGCGTCGCGGTTGGCCACGCCACGCTTAACCGATGGGTGGTGAAATTCGCGCCACTTATTGCCGATCGGGCCCAGGCGAGAAAGCGCACGACAGCCAAATCCTGGCGAATGGATGAGACCTACATCAAGGTGAAAGGGCGCTGGACTTACCTCTACCGTACCGTGGACCGCGATGGCCAAACGCTTGATTTTATGCTGTCCGAGCGCCGGGACCTGGCTGCCGCACGGCGCTTCTTCAAACGGGCGATCGGCATCAACAGCGTTCCCGACCGGGTCGTTATCGACAAGAGCGGCGCAAACCTGGCCGGCCTGCAGGCGGTAAACGTGATTCTGAAATTCACCGGCGAAGGCCGCACGGTCGAGATCCGACAGGTCAAATACTTGAACAATATTCTTGAGCAGGACCATCGCTTCATCAAGCGGATCACCGCCCCGATGATGGGCTTCAAGGCGTTCCACTCGGCCGCCGCGACCATTGCTGGCATCGAGGCCGCTCACATGATCCGCAAGGGGCAAATCCCGGCCAACGGCGCTTCGGCGTTCCGGATCTTTGCGGAGCTGGCAGCATAATCATGTCCGCTGGAAGCCTGTTTGCAGCCATCAGAAAAATTTGCGACAGAGCCCGCAAATGAACAGGTACACTGAAGGCACACTACCTCCACGCACCACCAAGACTGGAAAAGGCCCCGCGAATGCGGGGCCTTTTCGGCTTCCATCACAGAATGCGCGGGGCTACGCGATGAGGTTTTCCGATTTCGTGTCGAAATACACGGCATCACGCATCGAGAACTCGATCTTCTGAGGTCCGACTTTAGCGCCGCTCTTTGCTGCCACGCGGGCTTCTGCTTCGCGACCGCCGAAGTCGAACAAAATAATTGAGTCAGGACCCAAGGGCTCGATCAAGGAAACATGGGTATCCAGCGTCACGCTGAGCGGATCGTCAGACTGTCCCGGTGCAATCGAGTAGGCTTCGGGACGCAGACCCATCGTTACCTTGCGCCCCTCAGCGAGGCCGGGATGTTCCGGTACAGGCAGGGTAAGAGATTTGCCTTCGTAAACATCCGTCTTTAGCATCAATCGACCCTGCTCCGACACCAGAACGCCCGGCACACGGGTGATCTCGGGCGAGCCGATAAAGCCCGCAACAAAAAGGTTCGCCGGTTTTTCATAGACTTCTGCCGGGGTGCCGACCTGTTGCAGGACACCTTTGTTCAGGATCGCAATCCGCGATGCGAGTGTCATGGCTTCGACCTGATCGTGCGTCACATACACCGTGGTTCGCCCGATCCGGCTGTGGAGCTTTTTCAACTCAGTTCGCATTTCGACCCGCAGCAGGGCATCGAGGTTCGAAAGCGGCTCATCGAACAGGAAAAGCTGCGGATCGCGCACGAGCGCACGTCCGATCGCGACACGCTGCCGTTGGCCGCCCGAAAGCTGAGCAGGCTTCCGATCGAGAAGAGGCTCGATCCGGAGAAGCTGGGCAACGTCGGCCAATGCCTTCTTGCGCTCTTCCTTAGAGACACCGCGCATCTCCAACGGGAACACAATGTTTTGGGCAACCGTCATCGACGGATAAAGTGCATATGATTGGAACACCATCGCGATGTCGCGGTCCTGGCAGGGTACGTCATTGACGCGCCGGTCTCCGATCACGATGTCACCAGAGCTGACGTTGTGCAGACCGGCGATGGCATGCAGCAAAGTGGATTTGCCACAGCCTGACGGTCCGAGCAGCACCAGAAACTCTCCGGTTTCAATCTCGATGTTGATGTCTGTCAGAACCTGAACGTCGCCATAGGACTTGGTAATGCGGTTGAGCGTGAGAGTGGACATGAAGATTATCCTTTGACGGAGCCAGCGACCAGGCCACCAACAAAATAGCGACCGGCAAAGATGTAGACGAGAAGAGTGGGTGTTGCGGTGATCAGAACCGCGGCCATATCGACGTTGTAGAGCTTCACGCCAGTGGTCGTCCCGACCATGTTGTAAAGCCCAACGGTGACCGGGGCGTGATCGCCCGAGGTAAATGTCGTGGCCAAGATGAAGTCGTTCCAGATGTTCGTGAACTGCCAGATTGTCGACACCACGAAGCTGGGCAAGGAAATCGGCAAAATGATACGGCGGAACACCTGCAGGAATCCAGCGCCGTCAAGCCGCGCAGCACTGATCAGATCCTTGGGTAGTGTTACAAAGTAGTTCCGGAAGAACAGCGTTGTGAACGGAATACCATAGATGATGTGTAGCAGGATAAGGCCGGCGATCGAGTTCGACAGGCCGATCAGTCCGAGGACCTGCGCAAGCGGGATCAGTACGATCTGTAGCGGAATGAACATCCCGAACAGTAGGAAACCAAACACCAGATTATGGCCTCTGAAGGTCCAAAGTGACAGCGCAAAGCCGTTGAGTGCGCCAAGCGGCGTCGATATCAGCACCGCAGGCACCACCAGAATGACGGCATTAACGAATTGCTGGCTGAGGCCTGTGCATTTGATGCCGACACAAGCAGTGAACATTGCGTCCAGCCAAGGCGCAAATGTCGGGTCGTTCGGCAGTTGAAGGATTGTTGTGCTGTGCACTTCTTCAAGTGTTTTGATCGAGGTCAGGAAAACCACAAGAAGGGGGAAGAGGTAAACCGCCGCAACAAAAATCAGCGCACCGTAGACGAACAGGCGGGCGAAATGAGCGGCAAAACCTCTTCGCAGAACAATTTGATCATCCATCTTAATGGGCCTTTCTGCTTGTGGTGTAGAGGTAGGGAATAACGATAGCGATCACCGTCAAGAACAGCATCATTGCACTTGCTGCGCCGACACCCATTTGACTACGAGTGAAGGTCTGGGTGTACATGAAGTTCGCAGGAAGGTTGGTGCTGTTGGCCGGGCCTCCGCCGGTCAGCGCAACTACGAGGTCGTAGGTCTTAATCGCCATCTGCAACAGAATAAAAACCACAGTTACAAATGTTGCCCCGAGTTGGGGAATAATAATCCGGCGATAGATAGCAGGCCCGGTTGCACCATCCAGGCGCGCGGCCTTGATCACATCGTTGTCGATTCCGCGCAGGCCTGCCATAAACAGCGCCATCACAAAACCCGACGCCTGCCAGACACCTGCAATGACAATAGTATAGAGCGCAAACTTCGGATTGATTAGCCAATCGAAGCGGAAGCTCTCCCAGCCGTAGGAGTGCATCAGGTGCTCAATCCCCAGGCCCGGGTTCAGAATCCACTTCCAAGCGGTGCCTGTCACAATGAACGAGAGCGCCATTGGATAGAGAAACACCAGACGCAGAAAGCCCTCGGCGCGCACCTTCTGATCCAGCAGGATTGCGAGAAACAGTCCGATTGCCGTGGTAAACACGATGAACAAGACCATGTAAACCGCGAGATTTGAAATGGCTGACAGCCAGAGCGGGTGGCTCCAGAGCTTCTCATATTGCGCGAGTCCGACAAAATCATAACGCGGAACCATTTTCGACGAGGTCATCGAAATGTAACCCGTCCACACCATAAAGCCATATACAAATATGGCAATCAGCGCGACGGATGGGGCCAGGGCCAACTGTGACGCATATTGGCCAAGTATGGCCTTGCTTTTCGATCTCTTCATTATTTCTTATCCAGTCACTGGTCGTCGATTGTGATAGGGCGGGTCTGGCAAGGTGCTTGATAGGGCGCTTAGATCCGCCACATGCAATAAAACTGCACAAAAAGAGCTGCGGACAAGCCGCAACTCTTCAGCTTATCACAAGAGGACTATCAATCGGCAGCTCTCAAGCCTGATACCAGACGCTCGATCGCTTCCTGAGCGGTCATGTCCGGGCTTTCAAAAAAGGTCTGCGTTACTTCAAGGAACACGCCGGCTTTCGCGGGGCTCGTACCTTCCTGATGCGAAACGGCGGGCAGGATGTTGCCGGTTGCTTCTGCTTCGGCGCGATAACCAAAACCCATCTGGCCACAGTAGTCGAGCGTATCCGGCGATACATCCAGACGCGCAGGGATCGACCCCTTGTTCTGGTTGAATGCGATCTGAACTTCCGGACTCATCGCGATTTCAGCCATGATCTGCTGCGCCTGAGCGGTAGCTTCATCACGGTTGTCGAAGAACGCGAATACGTCGGTGCTTGCGATGTAGCTGCCTGCGGTGCCCGGCACCAGCGCACAGCCGTAATCGACATTGGGCGCGAGGCCTGCGACAATAAATTCGCCTTTCGCGTAATCGCCTAGGATTTGCATGGCGGCTTCACCCTGCATGACCATCTGCGTTGCAACGTTCCAATCGCGACCAGGGAAGTTCGGGTCGATGTAGTTGTTCAGGCTGCGAAACTCTTCAAAGATTTTGACCATGGTCTCGCTTTGAAGTGCCGCCTCGTCCTGCTCAATCAGGGCTTTGCGGTAGAAATCGGCGCCACCGACGGCAACCACTACGGCTTCGAACAAGATTCCTTCCTGCCAATCCTGACCGCCGATCGCGAGCGGGATAATGCCGGCGGCCTTAAGCTTCTCAGCGGCAGTCTTGAGTTCATCCCAGGTTGTCGGAACATCAATACCGTTTTTCTCGAAAACAGCGATATTGTACCACATCCAATTAGTGCCATGGATACCCACCGGCACGCCGTAGTAATGGCCGTCGCGCTTCAATTCGGAAACCACGGCTTTCGACATGTATTTGTCCCATTCACCTGCGGCAGCGGCTTGGTCAAGCGGCAGAAGGAACCCCTCTTCTTCCCAGGCGAACACTTCTGACAGGTGAAGCTTCACGGCCGCCGGCGCGGTGCCGGAAACGGCACGGGTACGTAGTACCTGGTTGAGGTTGTTGGTGTTAGTCGCGGGCGAATCCTGCCACACGATGCCTTTTTCCGCCAGCGCGTCCGAAAGAACACGTGCCGCGGCAGCTTCACCTCCGCTGTTCCAGAAGTGGAGGACTTCGACAGTCTCTTCAGCAACAGCCGACGAGCCGAAGGCACAGGCAGCAAGCGCGGCCAAAACAGTAGATTTATAATTCATCTCACGTTCCCCGTTGTTCATATGATGTATTCAGCATGCCGCCATAATTCTCGCAATATGTCAAGTGCGACGAGTTCACCGCAAGGCGCTTAACAAGAATGCCCAACAAATAATCCAATCCGATGAAAAAGTACGCAAACCTGAGATATTTCCCCTATGTATCTGAAATTATTGCTCTAATTATTTCAGAGCTATAGCCGCAACAGGCCGCCATTATGCTTGGCGTTGCCTGAGTCTACACAGGATGTCCGCAATTCGGTACAGCCTATCTACTTCATATAGATAGTATGAATATGGCTTCGCACTCTAAAAGAAACTCGCAGGGTCAGATCCGTGCGAGTCCTTACAGAGCTCATGACCGAAACTAAAACCCTTCGGATTGACCTGCGTCTTACAGATATAGACGTTTGCACCCAGATCCGAGTCCGATCAGCGCCTCATGCTCGTTGGTTCCGGCCGATTGGGCTAGTTCGCGGTAGCATATCGTCGGGCCGACGATCTCTGCATGGGCTCCCTCCAGCGTCCAGTCCTCGGGCAGATCGCTCACGTCAACGGCGGTCAAATCCATCGAAACGCGGCCAATCACCGGAACGCGCCGCCCCCGGAACGCGACATGGCCGCGGTTGGAATTGCTCCGCAGGTAGCCCGCGGAGTAGCCAATTGCAAGAATGGCAATTCGCCTGGCATCAGGTGCGCGCCAAGTTGCGGAATACCCCACAGGATCGCCCCGATCGATATGGCGCAGCTGAACCACCGGCGCCCAGATCTCGGCAGGCTCACGCAATGGGTTTTCCCCAAGTGGCAAGGGATTGATCCCGAAGGTCGACTTTCCTGGGCGTGTGATGTCGCCATGAAATTCCGGCCCAAGAAAAAGTCCTGAGGAATTCGCGATAGAAAGCGGCGCACGCGGGAGACCCTGAGTTGCCTCAACCAGCTTGCCTACCTGTCTGCGACAACATTCTATGTCCATATCGTCAGCGGACGAAAGGTGCGTCATGTAGGCTAGGACCTCCACATTTGTGAATCGATCTCCGCACCGGCGCAGTTCTTCAAGCGAAAAGCCCAGACGATTCATCGCCGTGTCGATATGCACGTAGACCGGCACCTTCGCGCCGGCCAGCCTGCTGTCTTCCAGAAGGGCTGCCAGTTGCTCGGGCCCATTGATGACCGGCGTGATCCCCGCCGCAATTGCATCCCGGACATTCGCACGACCGATCCCGTCAAGCGCAGCGACGGTGCAGCTGTCCTGCACGGTCCGGCGCACGTCATAGGCGTCATCAAGGCGTGCAGCAAAAAACAGCTGCGCGCCCGCCTGCTCCAGCACCTTCGTGGCCTCGATCATGCCGTGCCCGTAGGCGTCGCCCTTGACAATTGCCGCAGTGGTGCCCTCGGATTGCGCATCCAGATAGATGAAATTTTCTGCGATAGCTTCGCGCGAAACAAGCATCACAGGCCCAGTCGGGCGTGTATCCTTGAAGGCCTGATCGAACAAATCGCTTGTCATTTGTGTCATAAAACGCATTCCGTAGTTTATCTGCCTATGGCGAAAGTTTCGCCGACTACTGGCGCAGATCGTCAGGCAGGATTTCGACAGGAAGGTTCTGGTAGCTCACAGGGCGCAAGAAACGACGGATCGACATTGTGCCAACTGATGTCGCGCCGAAGTTGGTCGAGGCCGGGTAGGGGCCGCCATGCACCATCGCATCCACAACTTCGACCCCAGTGGGAAAACCGTTGGCAAGCACCCGACCCGCCTTTGTTTCGAGCACCGGAAGTAGCCGACGCGCCAGATCAATGTCATCGGCATCCATGTGAAGCGTCGTGGTAAGCTGGCCTTCGAGGCCCTTGGCAAGCTCCACCATGTCATCGGCCACAGGCACGCGCACGACCAGACCGAGCGGGCCGAACACCTCTTCGTGCAGAAACTCTTCATCACCGAAAGATTGCGCGGAAACTTCGTAGAGACTGGGGTGTGCCGTTCGACCAGAACAGTCGCCTGACACGACGTTGCGAACATGATTATTCTCGTCAAATCGTTGCTGGCCGCGCTGGAATGCCTCGGCGATACCTGGGGTCAGCATGGTTTGGCCTGGAATATCGGCAAGCGCTCGCGCGGCGGCCTGAACGAAGAGATCCCCATCTACGCCTTCGGGAACGAAGGCGATGCCCGGATTGGTGCAGAATTGGCCCGCTCCCATGGTCAGGGATGCCGCCCATTGCTTGCCAAGCGATTCTGCACTCGCAGCAAGGGCTGCGGGCAGCATGAACATCGGGTTTACACTGCCAAGTTCGCCGAAGAAAGGAATCGGCTCAGGTCGCTGCGCGCAGAGATCGAACAGTGCGCGGCCACCCGCGAGGCTGCCGGTGAAACCCACCGCTTTGATCGAAGGATGTGTGACGAGCGCGGTGCCCACATCGCGTCGCCCGCCTTGGATCAAGCTGAACACGCCCGGGTGCGTCCCGGTCCTGGCAATGGCTGCATGTATTGCTTCAGCCACGATTTCACCCGTTCCAGGATGCGCAGAATGGCCCTTCACAACAACCGGACACCCTGCGGCAAGCGCCGCCGCCGTGTCGCCTCCGGCGGTTGAGAACGCCAAGGGGAAGTTTGAAGCGCCGAACACCGCAACCGGTCCGATTGGCCGTTGCATGAGCCGAATTTCCGGGCGCGGCAGCGGTTGACGCTCGGGCAGCGCCGCATCAATACGCCGATCCAGAAAGGCACCATCCAGAATATGTGACGCAAACAAGCGCAGCTGGCCCGTTGTGCGACCTCGCTCACCCTCAAGCCGCCCCGCAGGAAGGCCGGTTTCACGGGTTCCGATATCGGTAATCTTGTCACCACGGGCCTCAATCTCGTCGGCGATTGCGTTCAATAGCTTTGCCCGCTCTTCGCGCGATGAGAAGCCATAGGCCCAGAAGGCTTCCTGCGCCGCGTTACAGGCCCGATCAACCAAATCCACGGTTCCAACAGAGAACGTCTCAGCCGCTCCGAAAGCGGGGTCTGATTGGAAAGTCTGGTCAGTCTCGATCCAGTCACCTGCGATCAAGTGCTTGCCATGAGAGGAATAGGTCATTTCGCGTCCTTTTAGTCAGCGGACAAGCCTTCAGGCTTATCGGGATAAAAATAGGGGAGGGCAAATCTGTCAGGCAGGTGCCCGATCGCGTGCGCGCCAGGCGTCGTAGGCTTCCGAGTTCTCCTCGCGGGTGTTGGGATACAAGCCGATTACACCGGCACCGTTCTTCACACGATCAAGCACGAAGGCTTCGTAGCGCTCCATCTCAATACATTCATCGGCAATGTCCTCGGCAATTTCGGCTGGAATCACCATGACGCCGTCGTTATCACCAACAAGAACATCGCCTGGGAACACCGCAACGCTGCCGCATGAGATAGGGACATCTATGTCAATCGCTTCATGCAGAGTCAGGTTGGTCGGGGCTGATGGGCCCGCGCAAAACGCTGGCATTTCGAGCTGGCCAATCCCCGCCACATCTCGAAAGCCGCCATCCGATACAATGCCCGCTGCGCCACGTACTGCAAGCCGCGTAATGAGGATAGAGCCTGCAGTCGCTGCGCGATTGTTCTCACGCGCATCCATTACAAGGACGTAGCCCTCTGGACAGGTCTCGATGGCCACCCGTTGCGGGTGGTGCGGGTCCTGAAATACGGTCACAGGATTGCGGTCCTCGCGTGCTGGGATGTAGCGCAGAGTGAAAGCACGCCCGACCATATTCTCTTCAAGAGAGGCGACAGGCGCGACGCCCTGAATGAACTGATTTCGGAAACCGCGCTTGTAAAGTGCCGTCGCAATCGAAGCGGTCGAAATCTGCTTGTAAGGCGCAAGTGCTGCCAAGTCGCCAGAGGATACTTGCATCTCAACGCTCCATACATATCACGCCTGATCGCGAACGGCTGCAACGATCTCGATCTCAACGCTGGAATTGCGCGGGAGCTCGGAAACGCCGACAGCAGAGCGCGCGTGTTCGCCGCGGTCGCCAAGGATCTTTCGGAACAGATGCGTTGCGGCATCGGCCACCTTGGGTTGCGCGTTAAAGCCGGGTGCCGAGGCCACAAAAACGGTGATCTTGAGCAAGCGCTCGACATTATCGAGGCCGCCGATCCGGTGTGACAGCGAGGCCAGCGCATTACGGACGCAAAGTTCGGCCGATTCCATAGCCTCCTCAATGGTCACATCCGCGCCAACCTTACCCGGATTCAGATCCTGGTCGCCGATCTTGGGAACACTGCCGCTGACCCAAGCAACGCCGTTGTGTACAACGACGGACGTGTAGCCGTATGCGGGCGGCTGAAACGACGGGATTTCATATCCATTGTATTCGAAAGCTTCGGACATCTTTATCCTCTTGATCTGCTTATATGTGCGATACCGTGCGGCATGTCATTTAACCTAGCATACTGCATGCAGCATTCAATAAATTAATTTCCGTATCAATGAAAGAGCCGAAGTTTGCCTCAGGGGAGGGGGAGGACCTCAAGCGTAAGAGTAGCTTTGCTCTTTTAGCGCTTCATCGGTCTGTAGGCGGGCGTCGTCGATGACGTATGCGCGGAGACCGTGCTGCACCTCTCAAACATGCCGTTAGCGACCGTCAGAAGGTAGCCTGCATCGGGTCGCCGCTTTCCCAGGCAAAGCCGTTTCCCAGATCCCGGTTCCGCAGCAGTGTCATATCGCTGGCGTCGATCTCGAACGAGAAGATGTCGGCATTCTCCCGCATCCGGTGTTCACTGATACTTTTGGGCAGAACCGCATAGCCGTTCTGCACCGCCCATCGAAGCAGGAGTTGCGCCTCGCTGACCCCGTATTTCACGGCCATTGCCCGAAAAGGGGAGGCTGCGCCGCCTTGTGTCCGCATCGCCTCAGTCTTAGCGCTGCCCTGCCCGGGGGTGCTGCGCCAGGTCGAGAGTGGCGCAAGGCTGCTGTAGGCGATCACGGCGATTTCCGCTGCCCGCAGATAGCGCACAAGCTCCGGCAGCTGCGACCAGGGATGCAGTTCGATCTGATTAACCTCAGGCCGGGGCAGACCTGCGGTCGCAATCGCCTCCAAATGCGAAATGCCGAAATTACTCACGCCGATCGACCGGACCAGGCCAGCAGCCTTCAGCTCCACCAGCGCTTCCCACTGCATCAGCATCTGCTGCCGGTCAAAGGGCGCATGGATCAGGTAGAGATCGACATAGTCGAGATTCAGTTTGTCTAGACTTTCGTGAAAAGCATCGTGAGTGGTGGGGCCGGTCTTCGGCACCTGACCCCAGGCGGCGTTTCCGGGCCAAAGCTTCGTCGTCACGAACAGCGCATCGCGCCCCAGCCCAGTCTCCCGCAGCCCGTCGGCAATCCCGTCCCCGACTTCTGCCTCATTGCCATAGGTCGCAGCCGTATCGATATGGCGGTAACCCACGCCGATGGCCCGGGCGACCGTTTCCGCGACTTGTGCCTCGGGGATCATGTAGGTGCCAAACCCCAGCAGCGGCAACGAGGCCTGGGGGTTAATCTCGATCTTGTTCTGCACGTCGTTTCCTTGCGGTTTGCTCTTATGAGCGATGCCATAGGGCGAATCATTCGGAATTGAATACTGAACTCAACATTCAGAGCTCAACATGAAAATTATGTACGGCATGAAGGAACCGGGCTACGCAGCCGAAAACCTCGCGGGGTGCGACCTGCACGATTGCCGCCGGGTCCTGCGTTGGTCGGGAGATCCGGCCTAACGGCTTGTGGAAGAAGACAATCGGCGACATATTGGCCTGACTTGAGAAGGATTTGTTCAATGTTGGAAGTCGAACGCGCAAAACCGTTGGGAGAACGCGTCTATGAGATCATCAAACAGATGATCGTTGAAGGAGAGCTCGTCCCGGATGAGCAGGTCCCCGAAAGTGTCCTGGCAAAGCGGCTCGGCGTCAGCCGATCCCCAGTCAAGGCCGCGCTGACGCGACTTCAGAGCGATGGGCTTGTCGTCGGCGAAGCCTGGAAAGTGCCACATGTCGCACCGCTAAACGCCAAATATGTGCGCGATTCCTATCAGGTGCGGCAGGCCCTCGATACGCAATGTGCCATGCTTGCAATAGAGAATATCCCTGACGACCAGATCGCGTCCCTCACGGCCTTGCTCGTCGCAGCTGGCGATGGCCTTGCGAACGACGAACCCGACGGTGTACGTGCCGCGTTCTTTCATTTTCAGAGTCTTCTCATCACCTATTGCGACAATGAACTGCTGTGCGGGATGCAGGCGCTTTTGAGCGAGCACCTCCTGCGGATTCGCAACGCCGTGCACTCCGACAAAGAGGGCGAATGGCTTCGTCACGAATATGGCCGCCTGAAAGACATTGAAGTGGCAATGATCGAGCGGGATGCGAGAAAAGTAGCACAATTGCTAAGCAGCCTGCACGATGAGTTCGTTGAATGGCTGCTCTCCAAGTGGGATATCTGATCCCACTTGGTTGGATCTTGCCCCGTATGACACGGGGCAAGCCCGGTCAGAGGGTCAGAACCGTTTTGCCGCGATAGCCATCCCTAATAACGTCGGCGACCGCATCTGGCAGCTCGGACCAGTCGCGCTGATCGGTTACGCCGCAAGACAACGCCCCCGATTCAACCAGCGGCAGCAGTTGTTCCAGCAATGTCCCGACACGATGTTCGCCGATTGCAAAACCTTGCAGGATACCGCCGCTCTGCATGAGATTACCAAAATCTTCGATGACCGCTGGCGCGCCCAACCCCCAGCCGAAGCATTGAAGATGACCGCCACGCCGCAGCATCCGCGCGGCCTCGGCCAACACTGGCCCTCCCAGACTGTCCAGCACGATATCGACGGGTTGTTTGACCTCGCTCAGATGTTCGACAACCTGTGCCGCCCCCAATGCTCGCAACGCATCCACAGGCGCCGATCGGGCCTGGGCGATCACCTCTGCGCCGCCCAGCTTGGCGATCTGGATGGCGAGCCGTCCGACACTGCCTGTCGCGGCGGTTATCAGAACCCGCCGACCGAGAATTGACCCATGCCGGGTCAATGCGCCAAGGGCGGTTGTGCCAGCCGTCGCGAGGCTTGCTGCGTCAGACAGCGAAACCGACTCGGGAACGATGGCCAGATCCTCGTGGTGCACGACGCGCTTTTCAGCCCAGCCGCCGCTGAGACCGCGGGCCACCACACGGGCCCCCGGCGCGGGTCCCGTGACGTTCGGACCAAGTGCGAGCACCCGTCCTGCGGTATCCCATCCGGGCACGACACCGGTTTCAAAGCCATTCTGCGCCGCGCGACGGCTCTCACCTCGGTTCAGAGCGATAGTTTCAACAGACATAAGAATCTCGTCCCGCCCAGGAACGCATTCCGGGCGATCCGCCTGCATCATACCCTTAGGTGTTGCTTCGAATACACGCATGACTTCTCCTTCGCGTCAATTAAACCAGAGTACGCGGCAGCTGCGACAGCCGTTCAGGGCCTGCCTCCGTGACCGCCACGGTTTCACTGAATGCAAGCCAGCCGGTATGCACGACCACGTGGAACGTCATCCCGGCCTCAAGCTCAAAATCCTGACCGGGCGCCAGAATTCGGGTGTGATCGCTGACACGGGGGACGGCCTGATACCCAAGCGTATAGCCTGTGATCTGGGTGAATTCGTCTTTTAACCCTGCACTCAGAACCGCATCTCGACAGAGGCTGTCAACCTCGGCACCCCGCGCGCCGACGACCATCGCGGCGATCTGGCGATCCTGAATCTCTACCAACTTCTCGGCGGCTGCGGCCATAGCGGGGGAGAGCGCGCCAATTACAGCGGGGCGTACGATCCGGGCGCTATAGCCACGATATTGCGGCAGCGCCTCCAGAAACAGGATTTCTCCTTCGGCCCATGCCTCGCCACGCGGGCCGCCGCCCAAGACATCCTGCCCGTCACGCCGTCCCATGACAGCGCATTTCACATTGTCGCCGCCGGTACGCACAGATGCCTCATACATTGCCGCGAGCGTGGTTCGGTCGCTGACGCCCGGCGTCAGCGTCTCGGCCCCTGCGAGGATGATGGCATCCGCGATCGCGGCGCTTTTGCGCATATATGCCAGTTCCTGTGGTGATTTAATCAACCGTTTCTGCCAGATCACGCCCGAGAAATCGACAATCTCGGCTTGAGGGCTGTGGCTCTTGATCAGTTCAAGCCTGGCCAGCGTCGTGATATTGCTGTCGCGTTCGACGGCAAGCTTTCGCGGCGCAAAACGCGCAACCGCCTGAGCGATCTGAAGCTCGGAATCCTCGTCATCGGCAAAGGTTTCGTAGGAACGGCACCATGACTGATCCAGGAAAGTGCCCAAGTCCAACTCCCGGACGATGAGCCAGGGCTCGCCCTGCGCTGGAATGAGCGCAGCCTGATAGCGCGCTGCAGTTGCAAGATAACCGAACAACCACGCCAGATGGTCGATCTGATCAACGAGCAACAGATCGGCGCCGCGAGCAGCCACCTCAGCTTGAACCGAGGCAATCCGCGCGCGATATTCGGAAAGGGTGAAATCGTGTTTGCCAGTGGCTGCGTGAGCCTGTTGAGTTGGCGTGTTCATTTATAGAGCCTCAGTTAGAGAGTGTTTCGCATTCAGCCGCTGAGAAAAGCGGCCAGAGCTTCCGGGTTCCGGTCGTGCGGGAAAGCTGACTGACATCAACCGGAGAGAGGCCGGGTGGATCGGCGGTCACCACGCGTGGCACGCGGCTTTCGAACCAAGCACGGAAATGCTGGCTGGATTTCAGCGCGATCACGGGGAACTGAGCGATATCAATGCCAGCACGAATGAATGGACCATCGTCCAGAGTCTGTCTCCGGCCGCTTGAGACGATCACATCGACCGTCCCGATCCGCAGCGTGGCAAGAAGGCCGAGGTCAATCGCTTCGCCCGCGCCCATCGGGCTTTTGACTTTGTAAAAGCCGTCATTGACGCCAAGCACCTTGGCCTTTGCCACGATTGGCACACCGACCAGAGGGTTGCCACGTGCGCCGAGCGACACGTCGATTTCTGCACCAACACCCGCCTCGGCCGCCTGCTTTGCTGTGATCGGGTCGAAGATATGTGAAAAGCATGCCTTCGCGCCCTGAGCGATCAGTGCGGCAAGCAAATGCGTGCCGTCTCCGGGAGTGCCTGCGCCGGTGTTGTCGGAAAACTCGTTGATCAGGATAGGGCTGCGGCCGTCGTTCAGCGCCTCGGCCACGGCGTCTTCGGCCGAAAAGCGTTCGATCACGATTCGATCACGTGCATCCCAGAGATGTTTTGCAACATCGTCGGCGATGGCCTGCGCGTCAGCCAGGCCCTTGCGCACGACCACGATCACCGAAGCACCGATTTGCGGGACGTCGACAAAGGGAAAGCCGTGCATCAGGCGCACACAGGACACGTTCCGGTCGGCTTCGTATTCTACGCAGATTCGGTCCAGATCCTGAAAAACCGGTAAGTTGGTCGGAACCGGCGGGAACATCATCGGCACCTGCCGAATGACCGTTTCATACTCGGCGCCGGTCAACAATTGGTCACACAGACACCGCGCAGCTTCCGTACCGCGCTCGTGCTGATCGGTATGTGGGTTGAACCGTACTGCGAAAAGTCCGTTATACTGTTCGGCCAGCTCCGGCCGGATGTTTCCGTGCAGATCAAGCGTGACCACAACCCGGAAATCTGGCCCCATTGCGGCCCGGATGGCTTGACCGATATCCTCTTCAATACTGTCGATCCCCTCAGCGACGCCAGCCCCGTGCAGCGACAAGAGGAGGCCATCGAGATCCGCCGCGACGATTCGCCGGACAAGATCGTCGCGCAGGGAGCTGTAAGCCGCTCGTGAAATTGTTCCGGAGGGCGTCGCTTCCGCGTAGAGCAACGGCACAACATCGAAACCCAGTTTCTCGGATTCGTCGATCAGGCCAGCCAGATATGTGCGCGCCCCGCTTGCGAACGCAGTGATTTCCGCCTCAATGCGGACATCGAACGCATTCAGATCGGTCATCTCACCGAATGTATTTGTCTCGTGAAACAGCCCGCCGATGCCTACACGCAGCATATTAAACTCCCGTCGCTCAGATATTGCTCTTACATTGCATTCAGTATGCATTATAGCATATCAAGTTTCCGGCCAACCCTCTTTATACACTGTCTCGCCTCGTTCGCGGGTCGGGCGCCAAACGTGTGGCCTATGAGAGCGACAGTCATTTCCTGACCATCAGCAGGTTCGACCAGCTCAAGACCGCGCTTGACGGCGTGAGCTTTGTCGATTTCGGCAAACTGATCTGGGAACTTCGTCTGATCAAGTCCCCCGCCGAGATCGATGCTCTGCGCTTTGCCTGTCGGATTGCCGACGCGGCTATTCAGGCGGGGACCGACGCCATTGCCGTCGGACGCTCCGAGCGTGAGCCTGCCATTGCAACCTATAACAAAGCGATCGAGATGGGGGCCGATAATGGCCGCGTTGCCGTCTTCGGGTACGGCGACACCGTTGCGAACATGGCCAATACCGTGTTCCATGTCATCCACTATTCCGAGGGAATGCCGTTCAGCGAAACGGTTCTCGTCACGGAAAACGGGCCCGAACGGCAAAGCAATTTCGGGTGGTAGAATGGATTGAACCGAACGGCTGTAATCCGTCGGGCGACCGGAAGCTTTGCATCGTTCGTTCTCACTTTCGAAATGGCAGATGGCTGTTCTCAGCGCGATTGTTGAGGCCGTTATGCGACCAATGACCAAGGCCCGACACAAGCCGCCCCATAGGGGCGGAGCCGATCGGTAATGATCCGCTTGGACAGTCCGTGCCATTTGATCAGGCGGAGCAGCAACCGTTTCGCGGCCCGCTTGTCGCGCTTGGGTTGCAAGATCTCCTCCGGTAGGAGGCCATACTGATCGACCGCGCGCTAGAGCCAGAACGGCCTTCCGGAAATCTTCACCACGGTTTCGTCAAGATGCCAGATGTCGCCACCGCAGGTTCCTCGCGATCTGCGGCCTGAGTTTGGACGTCCAGCGCCGAACGGTTTCAAAGGACACATCGATGCCGCATTCGAGCAGTATCTCCTCGACCTCACGCAAGCTCCGATTGAACCGGACGTACAGCCATAGCGCATGGCAATGATCGCTGGCGGAAAGCGGTGGCGCTTGTAGCCGATGAACAGTGTCTGCATTAACACCAGCTATCCTCATATCGTGCGGCGGCAATCGGAAGTGGTTAACGTAACAACAGCCTCTTCACGGTATTCTGCTCACGGCGCGCCCGCGACAAAAGCGCCGGTGATTGCCCAGAGTCGTGATCGCGCACGAAGCCGGAAGAAGAGCCACCTCCGTCCATTTGCCCCGTGGGTTCGAAAGGGCGATGTCCACCATGCTGAACGCGGAGGACATCTTTGATCGCCGAGGCGCGGATTTACAGCAGCCTCGGCAGGAACAGGGCGATCTGCGGAAAGAGCGTGATAAGCGCGATGGTCAGCAGCATCAGAAAGAAGAACGGCGTCGCGGACCGGATGACCTCTGACAGTGGAGCAAAGGATATCGACCTGACGACAAACAAGTTGAACCCGATCGGCGGCGTGAGAAGGCCGATTTCGATGCAAATGACCAGATAGACCCCGAACCAGATCGGATCGAAACCCGCCGTCACGATTAACGGATAGACAATCGGCAGAGTCATGATCATCATCGACAGCCCGTCCAGAATGCAGCCCAGCACTAGAAAAAGCAGTGTCAGCACAAGGATCAGAGCATAGGGGGACAACCCCATCTGTGCGATGACGTCCCCGGCAAGCTGCGGGATATGCAGCAGGCTCATCGATGCCGACAGGAAGCCCGAGAAGACGATGAGCGCCCCGATCATGCAGGAGGTTCGAACCGTGCCGATCAGTGTTTCCCAAAGCACCTTCAGATCCAGGCCGCGCCGCCAGACCACCAGCAGGAGCGTCGGAATCAGGCCCAGCACGGCAGCTTCGCTTGGCGTGGCAATGCCGGTGTAGATCCCACCGATGACAAGCGTGATGATGAAGGTGAACGGCAGGACATCCGCAATGCTTTCGCGGAGGGACGCGATCCGGCTGTCGTCGTCGACGGCGCCGTTCTTCTTCAGCAGGGAGGAGAACAGGACATAGGAGCTGAACAAGCCCGCCATGAGCAGGCCCGGCAGGACCCCGGCAACGAACAGATCCGCGATTGATACCTCGGCCAGCACGCCATAGACGATCAGCGGAATCGAGGGCGGAATGAGAATGCCAATCGCTCCAGACGCCGCCATCGACCCGAGGCTGAGCTTCCGGTCGAACTTCTTTTCCATCAGGATCGGCAGGGTGATCCGGCCGATTGTTGCCGTGGTGGCCGCCGTCGATCCGCTGACCGAGGCAAACAGCGCGCAGCCGATCACGTTTGTGTGGATCAGGCCGCCGGGGATTCGTCGGGCGAGGGGGGCAACCGCGTTCAACAGCGATGAGGCGATATTGGTGCGGATCATCAGTTCACCCATCCAGATGAACAGCGGAATGGCCGAAAGTTCCCATGACCGCGAGGCGCTCCACAGCGAGGTCTGCAACAGCGTGCCGATGCGCGTCCAACTGAAACCCGCATCGAAATACAGGCCGAAGATTGCGACAAGCGCGATGCTCACGAACAGCCACATTCCCGAACCGATGAGCGCTAGCAGTGCGCCCACGAAGATGATCAGGGGCAGGGCGATGTCAGAAATCATGATCGCTTTCTTTCAGGTGGATTGTGGAGATCCCGAGCAGGCTGGCGGCGGCACGGTTAAGGGCTTGCAGGAAGAGGTTGACCGACCCGAAGACGATCATCGCCAGCGGCATCCATTGCGGCACGCGGGCAACAGTCTGCCCGACGATCCCGCGATCCCAGGCTCGCACCGTCGACGACCAGAAATAGATGATCAGCATCAACGACAGAAAAAGGACCCCGAAAAGCAGGATGGCTTCGACGATATCGCGGCTCCGCCCCGTCATTCGGTCGCTGAATGCGCTCATCCGAAGGTGGGTATCGTTGCGGAGTCCACCGCCGAGTCCGCAGAAGATCATCGTCGCAACCATGTACCCGACGAACTCGTCGAGTATGAAGGTGGATGTATGGAAAAACGCCCGCAGGATGATCTCGACGGTGATATGCACCAGCATCCAGACCACGGCCAGACCGGCGATCACTTCGCCGATGGCGGAAACAAACCCTGAAACCCTATCGACGTTGCTTGCAGTTGCGCGAAGCATTCACGTGCCCTCCTTCAGGCAGACGGCGGGCCGCACCTAATAGGGCAGCCCGCCAGTCCCTTATTGTCCTGCCGCTTTGTATGCGTTGAGGAATTCAGCGCCCGCGTCCCCCGCGGCGGCCTTCCATTCCTCCAGGACGGGGCCGGATGCGTCGCGCATCTGGGTCAGGAATTCCGGGGACAGGTCGGTGGTGACCGTACCGCCGCCTGCGACAATCTTCGCCGTTTCCTGCTCGATGATCTGCGAGATCTGCGAGGCGTTCCACGCCTCGGTTTCGCTCGCGGCCTCAAGGATGATCGCACGCAGGTCTTCGGGCATCTCCTCGAAGGTATCGCGGTTCATCACCACGGCATGTTGCCCGATGTTGGTCGCGACATCGGTGAAATAGGGCACCTTGTCGGCAGGCAGCCCGGCAGACAAACCGGTGATCGATCCGTGCACGGCATCGATCGCCCCGACCTGCAATTGCGGGACAACGTCACCCCAGCTAAGCTGCACCGGGTTTGCACCGACCGCCCGGAAGAAATCGGTCGACATCGGGTGGTTCACGCGGATCTTCAGTTGCGCCAGATCATCGACCGATGCGATGGGTTTGGCGGACCAGATGCCGGTCGGCGGCCACACGGTAAGGAACAGCAGCGTGAGCCCTTCTTTTTCCAAGGCACCCTTGATGTAGGGGCGTGCGAGGTCTCGCACCTGCGCACCTTTTTCAACCGTCTGACCGATCAGCGGCAGCGAGGACAGGAGATAGATCGGATCGTATCCGGCACCGTATTCCAGCGGAAGCACGCCCATGGGCACAGCGCCGGTGCCGACGGCCTCAATCATCTCCGGAGATTTGAAACCTGCGGAACCACCCATCTGGTTGACGATCTTGACGCGGCCTTCCGTGCGCGCCGAAACCAAGTCCGCAAAGTGCGTCGTGGCCAGACCCGAGGGTGTGGCGGGGCCATATTCACTGGCCAGATCCAACGTGTATTCCTGCGCATGAAGGCCGGGCGCAAGCGCAAGACCAAAAAGAGCCGCCGTAGCGAGCTTCCGAAGCATAGCAATCTCCCTGTGTATCCATGACTTAAGTCATTATAGCTTTCGCAGTGCATGTGTATACTGAACACTGCCTGCTGAATTCCAATGAAAGGATGACAGTCACCAAGTTGTCAATATATTTCTGGAACGGTGGTCGGTCTCGACCGCTTCGACGGCATTTGTCCATAAATAGGGCGATTTCGCAGCAATCATCACTTTGGCTGAGGGTCGGTGCGGCCTTCACATCTATTCCGGTTTTCTTGGCGGGGTGGGCCTTCCGCGTCTGGCGAACCGAAGCACGGGCCGCGATTATCCACCCCAGCTAGCGCCCATACCAACGTGTAGTCCCACGCCGTGAACAGATTTCTCCGATATTTGACAATTGACAAGCGAGCAGCCTACTGCATACTGCATTCAATTTACCCAATGAACCAAGTAGAGGAGCAAACATGTACCCTTTCAAGCAGACGGCCGAAGACGCGGCGTGGATCGAAAAGGCTAAGGCGCTGAAGGAAGTCTTCAAGCAACGCGCCCGCGCTGTGGACGAAGCAGGCGGCTGGCCAGAAGAAAACTGGAAAGACATTGTTGAGGGTGGCTTTCTCAAGCTGGGGATCCCGAAAGAGTATGGTGGCTACGCATCTGAAGATGCAGGCTTCAGCAACGTTTGCCACACGATCGTTGAGCTGTTTGCCTCAGTGTGTGGGTCAACTGGCTGGCTGATCCAGAATCAGTACCACTGCCACGGCCTCGTAGCTGGCATGGGGAATGAAGCACAGAAGCAGAAGATCTTCTCTGATATCGTGGAAAATGGCGTAGGTATCGCGTCAGTTGGCAGCGAAGTCGCTCCTGGCCGCTCGACCTCGACGCCCCACAAGAACGGCAAGATCACCTTTACCTCGGATATCACCCCGACCGACGGCGGTTTTATCGTCAATGGGTTCAAAGGCTTCACCTCTGGCGGTGGCGCGGCCAAATATCTGCTGTGGTGGGGCGTGGCGCCAGGCACCGATGATCCTGACGTCGGCGTCTGTGTGTTCCTGATCGAACTGCCGCACAAAGGCGTGGAATTCGTGTCCGGCTGGGAAGAAGCAATCGGTATTCGGTCCTCCCTTTCTGGTGGAGCACGCTTCACCGATGTGTTTGTCCCGTGGGAGAACGTGATTGGCGAACCCGGCGACTTTAACCAAGTGCATCCCTATACTTTCGAACTCGCCTACGCCGCACATTCGCTTGGCTCGGCTCAAGGTATTTACGACGAAGTCCGGCAGTCGGTCGCGGATCGAGACTTCCTGCAGAGCGACGACACAAACCTCTACACGCTGGGCGAAATGGCGTCCTTCATCGCGGCGACGCGTTCGCAGCTTTGGCTGGCGCAACATCTCTATGATGAAAAGAAATGGGGTGAAGCGTCTCATGCGACCCTATTGGGCCTGCACATGGCAAAGACAACTGCGATGTACTGCGCCAACAAGGCGGCCGAGGTTGTTGGTACCCGCGCCGTGTTCCACTGGAACCCGATCCCGCGTCTGGCCCGCGATGCCCGCGTCTCGACCCTGCATACGCGTGAGAGCCAAATCATGAAGACGGTGGCGAAAACGGAACTGTCGCAGGAGTTCTTCCCGAAGGCCAAATACGGCCGTCGCCTGCCCGCAAACGAACGCAAGACATGGGCCGACCTCGGATTCGCGTTCAAGCAGGAGGTCGCATGATCCCTGCCGGAGAAGCATCTCCAATCACGTTCACCCGCGCCGAATATTCGGCGCGGGTTCAAAACGTATTGGCAGAGATGGAAAAACACCGCGTTGACCTGTTCATCGCAGATCAGATCGACAGCATCGCCTATCTGACAGGTTATGCCCATTCTGGCGCACGCTATCAGGCGGCCCTGATTGGCGCGGACGGATCGGTCACTTTGCTGACCCGTGCCTCGGATGCCATCGGGGCCCGGCAGGCCTGTGCCGACGGGGTCGAGAGCTTCTTCGACCACGAAGACGAGATCGCTACACTGTCCCGCCTCGTTGGCGGGTCGGGCGCCAAACGTGTGGCCTATGAAAGCGACAGTCATTTTTTGACCATCAGCCGGTTCGACCAGCTCAAGACCGCGCTTGACGGCGTGAGCTTTGTCGATTTCGGCAAACTGATCTGGGAGCTTCGTCTGATCAAGTCCCCCGCCGAGATCGATGCTCTGCGCTTTGCCTGTCGGATTGCCGACGCGGCTATTCAGGCGGGGACCGATGCCATTGCCGTCGGACGCTCCGAGCGTGAGCCTGCCATTGCAACCTATAACAAAGCGATCGAGATGGGGGCTGATAATGGCCGCGTTGCCGTCTTCGGGTACGGCGACACCGTTGCGAACATGCATGGCCGCCTCGGTGAGCGCATCATGCAGGACGGGGAACTCTACTTCATCGAAACTGTCCCTCAGCACCATGGCTATTCCGGACGTATCGCACGCCCCATGGCCGTGGGATCCCTGTCCGACCGGCGTCGCAGGATCGCGGAACGGATCGTTGAGATCCAGGACGATTTCATCGCCGCAATGGTGCCCGGCGCCGTATCTGGAGAGATCGACCGGATCGCCCGTGAAACGATGATCCGCGAAGGGCTCAAGAAGTCCTATCCGCAGGTGTCAGCCTATACGCTTGGCTATCATGCGGTACCCCGCACATCTGACCATACGCGCATCTTCATGCCGAACCAGACCTGGAAACTCGAAGCCAACACCGTGTTCCACGTCATCCACTATTCCGAGGGAATGCCGTTCAGCGAAACGGTTCTCGTCACGGAAAACGGGCCCGAACGGCTCACCAAAACGCCCAGGGAGATAAGAATCCAATGAGCTTGAAAGATCAGCGCATCCTCGTAATCGGCGGGTCGAGCGGCATGGGCGAGGCAGGTGTGAAATCGCTCGTCGCAGCCGGCGCGCGCGTTGTCATGGCGGATATCAAGGAGGCCGCATCGGAGCTTGGTGCAGAGCGTCTTCTCAAGGTCGACATTTCGGACGAGGCATCAATCACTGCCGGAGTCGATGCTGCGGCAGAGACGCTTGGCGGCCTCGATGCCGTGTGGAACAATGCCGGAGTGTGTAAGGTGGGTTCGGTCGAAAGCATGACGCTGGCCGATCTCGACCTCAGCTTTGCCCTCAATGTGCGGGCAAACGCGGTTCTGGCTCGCGCCGCCCTGCCGCATCTGCGCGCCGTTGGCGGTGGGAGCATCCTGTTCACCGCTTCGGCGGCGTCGATCATGGTGGGCAAGGGCTCGCTGCCCTATATCCTGTCGAAATCGGCGCTCCTGGCAATGACTCGGCAACTGGCGCTCGAATATGCGGCCGAGGGTGTCCGTGTGAATGCGCTTTGTCCGGGCTGGGTGGATACACCCTTCAACGAACCCAGCTGGGACATGTTCGGCGGACGTGAGTCGTTCCTTGAAGAAGTGCCGAAACTGGTCCCGCTACACCGCATGGGCACCGTCGAGGAATTCGGCGATATTGCCCGGTTCATTCTCTCGCCCGAAGCCCGCTTCATGACGGGGCAGGCCGTCGTGGTAGACGGCGGTGAATCTCTCATCAAAGGGCCGACGCGCTGACCGCGCGCCCATTTCGTTCCAATCGCGCGTCGAAAGGATAACGCATGACAATCATAATCAAGAACGCAAATCTTCTGGATACCCGGACCGGCAGCCTTCGCGCAGGTCAGGACATCCGGATCGAAGACGACATCATTGCCGAGGTTGCCGACACCATCGCCGCGCCGGCCGACGCACAGGTGATCGACGCCGGTGGTCGGGTCGTGATGCCCGGCCTGATCGACGCCCATGTGCACGCCATGGCGCATGTCAACAATCAGGTCACGCTGGCGAACACGGACCCCTATCTCGTCGCCGCCCATGCTTCTAAGATCCTTGCCGCCTACCTGCGCCGAGGCTTTACCACAGTGCGAGATTCTGGCGGCGCAAATGCAGCGTTGGCTGAGGCGACACGGCTCAATCTGTTCCCCGGCCCGCGGTTGTTCGTACCCGGCCTTGCACTGGCGGTGACCGGCGGTCTGGGCGACTTCCGCGTGCGCCCCGAGCATGATCAGGGCTGTCCGCATTGCGGCGGGACGCGCAACATTTCCCGTGTTGTCGATGGCGTGGACGCGGTACGCAAGGCCGTGCGCGAAGAAATCGCGCGTGGCGCACATCAGATCAAACTCATGGCCGGGGGCGGGAACTCTGGCAAGTCCTCGATTTACTCTCCGCATTTCTCGCTCGAAGAGCAGAGGGTCGCGGTGCAGGAAGCCGAGGATTTCGGCCTCTATGTCATGGCGCATTGCTATGGTGTCGATGTTATCCGCCGCTCGCTTGAAGCGGGTGTTCGCACCATCGAACACGGGAACCTTATCGACGAGGCCACAGCGAAAATCGCCGCCGAAAAGAACGCTTTCGTCGTGCCGACCTTGGCGACCTTTGAGGCGAGCATCCACTACGCCGATCAGTTGGGCACCCCACCGCGGATCGTCGAGCAGGTCCAGATGATGTTGCGACGCGGCGTCGAAGCGGTAAAAATCTGCCGCGATGCGGGCGTGAAGCTTGGATTTGGTACGGACCTCGAAGGTGTTATGCACAACTTCCAGCTCAACGAATTCAAGATTCGATCGGCGGTGGAAACCCCGGCACAAATTTTGCATTCGGCCACAATCGTGAATGCCGAAATCGTGCGCCACGAAGGAAAATTGGGTGAGATCGTTCCCGGTGCGTTTGCCGACATTCTCATTCTTGATGGTAACCCTCTGGATGATCTCGGCGTTTTCCAAGAGGACGGCGGCGGGATCGTTGCAACTATCAAAGATGGGCATGTTCACAAGCTCTATATCTAACTTCACATGAGGGCGGCTCATATTTTTTCATTAAAATGTGAGCCGCTCTGAATGTATCAGCCAAATCCGGAACACACGTGTGAAGAGGAAATTCAATTCCATTCCAGGCCGACCAAATGAGGACTGGCTGAACTCCTTACGATCATGTCGTGTGGAAGTTTATCGACGTAAATTAAAGGTCGGTTGGGAACCTGTTTTTGTTATTAGTCCGACTTCATCCGCTCTCTCACCCAAGTGGTTGCTGTTGACGCGTGATACAGACGGAGAGATTTGGTCTGTACTCAACTCAGATGGGTGTGGCCCAAGAGAACTTAGCTCCATTCGTCAGGTTTACCAAGCTGCTAGAAACGCAAGAATGTCTACATTGCGTGTGCCAGTAGATCTAGAAATCTTAGGTTGATATATTCAATTAAATATACATAATAAAACTTATCAGCTATATAGCTGTGGCTTGGTGCGCGCTACCTTGAACTGCGACTCCTATTAGAAACCAATGGGGGCTCTGTCGCAAATTTTTCTGATGGCTGCAAACAGGCTTCCAGCGGACATGATTATGCTGCCAGCTCCGCAAAGATCCGGAACGCCGAAGCGCCGTTGGCCGGGATTTGCCCCTTGCGGATCATGTGAGCGGCCTCGATGCCAGCAATGGTCGCGGCGGCCGAGTGGAACGCCTTGAAGCCCATCATCGGGGCGGTGATCCGCTTGATGAAGCGATGGTCCTGCTCAAGAATATTGTTCAAGTATTTGACCTGTCGGATCTCGACCGTGCGGCCTTCGCCGGTGAATTTCAGAATCACGTTTACCGCCTGCAGGCCGGCCAGGTTTGCGCCGCTCTTGTCGATAACGACCCGGTCGGGAACGCTGTTGATGCCGATCGCCCGTTTGAAGAAGCGCCGTGCGGCAGCCAGGTCCCGGCGCTCGGACAGCATAAAATCAAGCGTTTGGCCATCGCGGTCCACGGTACGGTAGAGGTAAGTCCAGCGCCCTTTCACCTTGATGTAGGTCTCATCCATTCGCCAGGATTTGGCTGTCGTGCGCTTTCTCGCCTGGGCCCGATCGGCAATAAGTGGCGCGAATCTCACCCCCCATCGGTTAAGCGTGGCGTGGTCAACCGCGACGCCGCGTTCCGCAAGGATCTCTTCAAGGTCCCGGTAGGAAACTGCGAAACGAACATAGAAGAACACTGCATGCAGGATCATCGACTTCGGATAATGCACGCCCTTGAAATCGATCACGTCAACCGCCTTTTGCCAACTCACTGACAATGCTCACATATTCGGGGATACCAAGAAACCCAAAACTTTGCGACACTACCCTTTGGAGTCCCTATGTTTTTGTCGGGTTACACCTTTTTTGATGTCCTCGGTTTCAGGAACCTCCTGCACACGCGAAGCGGTGCAGAGATCAGGCACTTGCTTTCGATGTTTCGCAGGGTGACCCGCCATCCAGACCTGCGTCCTCCAACTGCTCTCTGTCGGGTAGGTCATGCAGGCTCTCCAACCCGAACGCGACTAGGCTCAGGCCCCATTAATCGTCTTGCGCTGATCTTGGTCTCGAGATTCACTCTTTCCGAGAGAAGGGGCAGCACGATGAGCAATCTTTTTTGGCTGACGGACGAGCAGATGGCGCGACTTAGGCCATTCTTTCCGAAGAGCCATGGCAAGCCGCGTGTCGATGACCGGCGCGTGCTGAGTGGCATAATCTTCATCAATCGCAATGGCTTTCGCTGGTGTGATGTCCCCAAGGAATACGGACCGTCCAAGACTCTCTACACCCGTTGGAAGCGGTGGAGCGAGATGGGTGTATTTGTCAGGATCTTCGCGGGGCTGGCGTCCGAAGTGGAGAAGCCAACCACGATCATGATCGACGCGACTGACCTAAAAGCCCATCGCACGGCCTCAAGCCTGCGGTCAAAAAAGGGGGGCGCGGCAGGCTAATCGGTCGCACCAAGGGGGGCATGAATACCAAACTCCATGCCGTGACCGACACCAGCGGACGCCCGATCAGGTTTTTCATGTCAGCCGGTCAGGTCAGTGATGACACGGGCGCGGCGGCTCTCCTGGACGGCCTGCCGACGGCGGATTGGTTGCTCGCCGATCGTGGCTACGACGCTGATTGGGTCCGCAACGCCCTGCGGGACAAAGGGATCAAGCCCTGCATTCCGGGCCGCAAGGCCCGCAAGATCCCGATCAAATATGACACGCGGCGCTATAAACGCCGCAACAGGATCGAGATCATGTTCGGAAGCCTCAAAGACTGGCGCCGCGTGGCGACCCGCTACGACAGATGCCCGGACGTCTTCCTCTCCGCTGTCACTCGCGCCGCCACAGTGCTGTTCTGGTTATGAGGCCTGAGGCTAGAACGCGCAAACAACTTGGCAATGCCGTGGCGTCGTCTCAGCAGCCAGAGACCACCTCGGTATTCCAGCTCTTGCAGGCCTTGGACAGCTCGGCCGGAACGGCGTGATCGGTGAAATACACGTCGATGTCGGACAGCGATGCGATCCTTGCCGGGGCGCTTCTGGAGAATTTGGTGTGATCCGCGACGAGAAAAATCTTGCGCGATTGCCGCAAGATCGTCTGGCTCACACTGACCTCTTGGATGTCGAAATCCAGAAGATCGCCATCACGGTCGAGCGCGGAGCAACCGATAACCGCCAGATCGAATTTGAATTGCCGGATGGTCTCTGCGGCCAGATTGCCGACCAAGCCGCCATCGGAACGCCGCAAATGCCCGCCGGTCACGATGACTTCGCAATTGCTGTTCCCGGCCAAGATGTTGGCGACATTCATATTGTTAGTGACGACCATCAGATCCTTGTGCTGCAACAACTCCTGCGCGACGGCTTCCGTGCTCGTCCCAATGTTGAGAAACAACGAAATCCCGTTGGGAATCCGCGACGCACAGGCCCGCGCGATCGCGGTTTTGGCCTCCGCGTTCAACTGCCGACGATCTTCGTACCCGATATTGATTGTGCCAGAAGCCAGCACCGCCCCGCCATGCACCCGTTCGACACGCCCCAGTTCCGCCAATTCGGACAGGTCACGGCGAATGGTTTGAAGCGTCACGCCAAAATGCTCTGCCAGCCTCTCGACCGTGACCTTTCCCTCTTTGCGTGTCATTTCGAGAATCTCGGGATGACGAAAGTTGTTGGACATAGATGTTCGCTTTGCTTCGTTTCTGTGGCTTCATGAAAAAAGACGCGAAAACCCGATGCGAATCCAGTCAATTTATTGCCGCACCCGCGTAGATTCTCTTATCTTTTCTTCGCAGTTGCAGAAATATCTAACCTAACTCGTTGATTTTTCTCAATCGAACAAAAACGAAAACAAATATCTTGCGTTTCTGACCTTTCCCACCCAACGTTAGCGCCAGAACTTGGGAGGAAAGCCTGTGCAGGGGAATGACAGCACACATCCCGTCGATCTTTTTGTGATTGGCGGCGGCATCAATGGCTGTGGCATTGCGCGCGACGCGGCGGGACGGGGATTTTCCGTGACGCTCGCGGAGATGAGCGACCTGGCCTCTGCGACCTCCTCCTCCTCCACAAAACTCTTTCATGGTGGGCTACGCTATCTCGAATATTTCGAGTTCCGATTGGTCCGTGAGGCTCTGATCGAGCGCGAAATTCTCCTGCGCGCCATGCCGCACATCAGTTGGCCAATGCGTTTTGTCCTTCCTTATCATAAGGATATGCGCTTCGAGTCGGAAACGCCGACCTCGAAACTTCTGTCTGTCGTGATGCCTTGGATGAAGGGGCGCCGTCCGGCATGGCTGATCCGGCTTGGCCTGTTCCTCTACGATCATCTGGGCGGGCGCAAAATCCTGCCGGGCACGAAAACCGTCGGTCTGACGGGAGCGCCCGAGGGCGCGCCGCTGCAGGAGCGCTTTGCCAAAGCCTATGAATATTCCGATTGCTGGGTCGAGGATTCCCGTCTCGTGATCCTCAATGCCCGCGACGCAGAGGCGCGTGGTGCGGCGATCCTGACGCGCACCAAGGTGACCCATGCAACGCGCGAAGGCGATCTCTGGCGTGTCGAAACGAAAGATATGGAACATGGCCGCACCGCCACCCATTACGCCAAAATGCTGGTGAATGCGGGCGGGCCTTGGGTCGGCGACGTGATTCACGACAAAATCGACCTGCCGTCGAAAGAGGGCGTGCGACTTGTGCGCGGCAGCCATATCGTGACCCGCAAGCTCTACGATCACGACAAATGCTATTTCTTTCAGGGCACCGACGGGCGGATCATCTTCGCTATTCCCTATGAGACGGATTTCACCCTGATCGGTACCACGGATGCCGAGCACAGCGATCCATCAATCAAACCCACCTGTACCGACGAAGAGCGCGACTATCTGATCGCCTTTGCCAACAAATATTTCAAAGCGCCGATCAGCGCCGAGGATGTGGTCTGGAGCTACTCCGGCGTCCGCCCCCTCTACGATGACGGAGCGTCATCGGCGACAGCCGCGACACGGGACTATACGCTCAAGGTCGATGCAGAGGGCGGTGCGCCGGTGCTCAACATCTTCGGGGGGAAAATCACGACCTATCGGCGGCTTGCGGAAAGCGCGCTTGAGAAAATCTCGGAACATCTGCCGGACGCAAAGGGACCGAATACCAAAGGACGCTGGACGGCAGGTGTGCCGCTCGCAGGCGGGGATTTCCCGGTCGGCGGATTCGATCGGCTTGTCTCCGAGCTGCGTGCGCAATTCGGGTTTCTGACCCCATTCTGGGCCCGACGTCTGGTGCGGGCCTACGGCACGGAAGCGCGCGAAATGTTGGGAGACGCAAAGAGTGCCGAGGCGCTCGGACGTGATTTCGGCGCGACCCTGACCGAGACCGAAGTGACGTGGCTGATGGAGCGCGAATATGCGCGCACGGCCGAGGATATTGTTTGGCGCCGCTCGAAACTTGGGCTGCGTCTGGATGAAACGCAGATCCATGATCTGGATGACTGGATGAAGACCCGCCGCGCGGGGCGTGCCGCAGCTGAGTAGAGCCAAAGGCCAAAGACAATAAGGCGCGGGGAGGAGGAGCTAATGACGCTGGAACTGAAGGGCGTATCGAAGATCGTCGAGGGGCAAATGCATATTGCCGGGACCGATCTGACGCTCGAAAAAGGAACGATGAACGTTCTGCTGGGGCCGACCCTGTCGGGTAAGACTTCGCTGATGCGTCTGATGGCCGGGCTCGATCAACCGAGCGCCGGGCGGATTTTCTGGGACGGCCAAGACGTCACCGGCATGCGGGTGCAGGATCGCAAGGTTGCGATGGTGTATCAGCAATTCATCAACTACCCCTCGATGAGCGTCTACGACAACATCGCCTCGCCGATGAAGCTGATGGGCGTGGACAAGGCGGAGATCGACGCGCGAGTGCGGGAAACGGCGGAGCTGATGAAGCTGACGCCGATGCTGGACCGCAAACCTCTGGAACTTTCGGGGGGGCAGCAACAGCGCTGTGCTCTGGCACGGGCGTTGGTGAAAAACGCAGGGCTTGTGCTGCTCGATGAGCCGCTCGCCAACCTCGATTACAAGCTGCGCGAGGAGTTGCGTGTCGAGATTCCGAAGATTTTTGAGGCCTCCGGCTCGATCTTTGTCTATGCGACAACGGAACCCGAAGAGGCGCTTTTGCTCGGCGGCAACACAGCGACGCTCTGGGAGGGCCGCGTGACGCAATTTGGGCCGACGCCCGAGGTCTATCGTCAGCCGGTGGATGCCACGACGGCACGGGTATTCTCCGATCCGCCGATGAATTTCCTGCAAATCTCCAAGACCGGCGATCGTCTGATGTTCGGCGACGGGCAAAGCACACAGGCGACCGGCAAGCTCGCCGAACTGGCCGACGGGCGCTACACCGCCGGGTTCCGTCCGAACCATCTCGAAATCATGCAGCACGCTGAAAACGCGATGAAATTCACAACGAACCTGCATGTGACGGAGCTGACCGGGTCAGAAACTTTCGTCCATCTCGATCACCATGGCGCGCGTTGGGTCGGGTTGATCCACGGGGTGCACGATCTCGAGATTGGTGCCGCGCTCGATGTCTGGCTCGATCCGCGTCATGTCTATGTGTTCGGCGAAGACGGGGGGCTCGTTGCGCCCGCCGCCTACGCAATGGCGGCGTGAGGAGGCGCGATCATGGCTAGAATTACACTCGACAACCTTGCGCATTCCTACAATCCGACGCCTGCGTCGCAGGACGACTATGCGCTCAAGGAACTGAATTACGACTGGGAAGACGGCGAGGCCTATGCGCTTTTGGGCTCGTCGGGCTGTGGCAAGTCCACGTTGCTCAATATCATTTCGGGGCTGTTGATGCCCTCGCAAGGGCGCATTCTGTTCGATGGCAAAGACGTCACCCGCGCCCCCACGGCGGAGCGCAACATCGCGCAGGTGTTCCAATTCCCGGTGGTCTACGACACGATGACCGTGCACGACAATCTGGCCTTTCCACTCCGGAACCGCGGCCGCGACGAATCCTATGTGGCCGAGCGCGTCCAGGAAATCGCCAAGATGATCGGCATGGAAGACATGCTGCGCAAAAAGGCGCGCGGGCTGGGTGCGGACGCCAAGCAAAAGATCTCTCTTGGTCGTGGCATGGTGCGCAAGGACGTGAATGCGCTTTTGTTCGACGAACCCCTGACCGTGATTGACCCGCATATGAAATGGGAACTCAGAACCCAGCTCAAAAAGCTGCACCACGATTTCGGCCACACGATGATCTATGTGACCCACGACCAGACGGAGGCACTGACCTTCGCCGATAAGGTCGTTGTCATGTATGACGGGCGCGTGGTTCAGATCGGCACGCCTGAGGAATTGTTCGAACGGCCCGCGCATACCTTTGTGGGCTATTTCATCGGCTCGCCGGGTATGAATGTGATCCCCGCCAAGGTCGAGGGCACGAAAGCCTATATCAACGGCTCGGAGATCGACCTCGGCGCGGGCTATGCGCCGGTGGACGGCAAGGTGGAGATCGGCGTGCGGCCCGAGTTCGCCCGGCTGAGCGAAAGCGAAGGCCTGCCTGTGAAAGTGCGCCGCGTCGAGGATGCCGGGCGTCACAAGATCATCCGCGCCGAATTCTTTGGCCAAGACATCAACATCATCGCAGGCGAGGACGATCCCGTGCGCGCGGACATGACCCGCGTCACCTTCGACCCGGCACGCGTGAATGTCTACGCAAACGACTGGCGTGTGGCGCCCCAGTCCGCCACCGGCGGGGAGGCCGCGTGATGCAACAGAAAACAACCAATCACAAAGCATGGTTCCTTGTACTGCCGGTGCTGGTGCTCGTGGCATTTTCCGCCGTGATCCCGCTCATGACGGTGGTGAACTATTCCGTGCAGGACACCTTCGGCAACAACCAGTTCTTCTGGGCGGGCCTTGAGTGGTTCCAGGAGATGCTCTCTGACGAGCGCATGTGGAACGCGCTGCAACGTCAGTTGATGTTCTCCGGCATCATCCTTGCCATCGAAATTCCGCTGGGCATTTTCGTGGCGCTCAACATGCCGAAATCGGGATTTTGGTCGTCCTTCTGCCTCGTGGTCATGTCCCTGCCGCTTTTGATCCCATGGAATGTGGTCGGCACGATCTGGCAGATTTTCGGCCGCGTCGACATCGGCCTTCTGGGCTACACGCTCGACGCGCTTGGGATCGACTACAACTACACGCAGGACACGATCTCCGCCTGGATCACCATCATCGTGATGGATGTCTGGCACTGGACCTCGCTCGTGGCACTTCTGGCCTTTGCCGGTCTCAAATCCATCCCCGACGCCTATTATCAGGCCGCGCGGATCGACCAAGCGAACCGTTGGAAAGTGTTCCGCTTCATCGAACTGCCCAAGATGATGGGCGTGTTGATGATCGCGATCCTGCTGCGCTTTATGGACAGTTTCATGATCTACACCGAGCCCTTCGTGGTGACGGGCGGCGGTCCGGGCAATGCGACGACGCTCTTGTCCATCGACCTCGTCAAGATGGCTCTCGGCCAGTTCGACCTCGGACCCGCTGCCGCCTTCTCTTTGATGTATTTCCTCGTGATCCTGTTGATTTCATGGGTGTTCTACACCGTCATGGTCAACCTCGACAAAAAGGGCATGTAAGATGACGGACGCAACCGCACTCACACCCGCCACCCGCGCGCGCAGCCTGCCCAAGGTGAAGGGCCGCGCCGTGGTGATGACGCTCTATCTTCTGTTCCTCATGTTGCCGATCTACTGGCTGTTGAACATGAGCCTGAAGACCAACGCGGAAATCCTCGGGAGTTTTTCGCTTTGGCCACAAAACCTGACGTTTAAAAACTACGTCACGATCCTCACCGACGAGGCGTGGTATATGGGCTACGTCAACTCGATGATCTATGTGGTGATGAACACGGTGATCTCGCTCGCCGTCGCGCTGCCCGCCGCCTATGCGTTTTCGCGCTACAATTTTCTGGGCGACAAGCACCTGTTCTTCTGGCTTCTGACCAACCGCATGGCACCGCCTGCCGTCTTCGCCCTGCCCTTCTTTCAGCTCTATTCCTCAATCGGGTTGTTCGACACGCATATCGCCGTGGCTCTGGCGCATTGTCTCTTTAACGTGCCGCTCGCCGTCTGGATCCTCGAAGGTTTCATGCGCGGCGTGCCGAAGGAAATTGACGAGACCGCCTATATCGACGGCTACGGCTTTGGGCGTTTTTTCGTGAAGATCTTCATGCCGCTCATCGCCTCGGGCATCGGTGTGGCTGCGTTCTTCTGCTTCATGTTCTCTTGGGTCGAACTCCTCTTGTCACGCACGCTGACCTCTGTGGACGCCAAACCCATCGCCGCCACCATGACCCGCACCGTGGGTGCGGCAGGCGTCGACTGGGGCGTGTTGGCCGCCGCCGGGGTGCTCACCATCGTGCCGGGCGCGCTCGTGATCTACTTCGTGCGCAATTACATCGCCAAGGGCTTTGCCCTCGGTCGGGTCTAAGAGGAGGAATTCGACATGGACTGGATGGCATGGACATGGCCGACCGCCGCCTTTTTCGGAACGATTGCAACGCTTTTGGTGATCTTCACCATTCTGGCGATCAAATTCCCCGAAACGCCGCGCGTTGGCGTCTTGGGCATTGAGACCACGCGGGGGGATCGTTTGTTCATCACCCTTCTGGGCTCGGCCTTCATCAATCTTGCATGGCTGGGCCTGATCGGCGCCAACCAAGCGCTCGCACTGGTCGTTTGCCTGATCTTTGCAGCCATCGTCTTTCGCTGGGTCTGAGGAGGCCCCGCGACGGATCGACACCTAAAAATATAGGTTCACATAGGGAGGAAACCAATGAACCATCGTCTCAAGACAACCACCGCACTGGCGTTAGGCCTCGGCCTTTTGTCGGTGCCCGCTTTCGCCGATATGGAAGCGGCGAAAGCCTTCCTCGATGCCGAAATCGGGGATCAGTCGGCGCTGTCGCGCGCCGATCAGGAAGCAGAAATGCAGTGGTTCATCGATGCCGCGCAGCCTTTTGCGGGCATGGAGATCAAAGTGGTCTCCGAGACCATCACCACGCACGAATATGAATCTCAGGTGCTCGCGCCCGCCTTCGAAAAAATCACCGGCATCAAAATCACCCACGACCTGATCGGCGAAGGCGATGTCGTCGAGAAACTGCAAACTCAGATGCAGTCGGGCGAAAACATCTATGACGCCTATGTCAACGACAGCGACCTGATCGGCACCCACTGGCGCTATCAACAAGTGCGCAACCTCACCGACTGGATGGCGAACGAAGGCGCGGATGTGACCAACCCCGGTCTCGATCTCGACGACTACATCGGCACCCAGTTCACCACCGCGCCCGATGGCAAGCTCTACCAGCTTCCCGATCAGCAATTCGCGAACCTCTACTGGTTCCGCTACGATTGGTTCACCGATCCCGCAATCATGGCCGAGTTCAAAGAGAAATACGGCTACGATCTCGGCGTGCCGGTCAACTGGTCGGCTTATGAGGACATCGCGGAATTCTTCACCGGGCGCAATATCGGCGGCGTCGAGGTCTATGGCTCGATGGACTACGGCAAGAAAGACCCGTCCTTGGGCTGGCGCTACACCGACGCATGGATGTCCATGGCTGGGATGGGCGACAAAGGCGAACCCAACGGCCTTCCGGTCGACGAATGGGGCATCCGCGTGAACGAAAAATCCCAGCCCGTGGGCGCCTGTATGGCACGCGGCGGGGCGGCCAACTCCCCGGCGGCAGTCTATGCGGTGGAAAAAGCCATCGATTGGCTGAACAAATACTCCCCGCCCTCGGCCATGGGCATGACCTTCTCGGAGGCCGGTCCGGTTCCGGGTCAGGGCAACATCGCGCAACAGATGTTCATGTACACCACCTTTGTCGCACCTCTGGTCGACAGCCCGGCGGTGATGAACGAGGACGGCACGCCGAAATGGCGTCTCGCCCCCAGCCCGCATGGCGTCTACTGGGAAGAGGGCATGAAAGTCGGCTATCAGGACGTGGGCTCCTGGACGCTGATGAAATCCACGCCGGAGGATCGCGCCAAAGCCGCATGGCTCTATGCGCAATTCGTGGGGTCCAAGACCGTCGACGTGAAGAAATCCCATGTCGGTCTGACCTTCACCCGCGAATCCACCATCCAGCATGAGAGCTTCTCCGATCGTGCACCGAAACTCGGCGGCCTCGTCGAGTTCTACCGCTCGCCGGACCGCGTGCGCTGGTCGCCCACCGGCACCAACGTTCCGGATTACCCGAAGCTCGCCCAGCTCTGGTGGCAGAATATCGGTGACGCGATGTCCGGCGCGAAATCCGCGCAGGATGCGCTCGACAGCCTCTGCGCCGATATGGAGAAAGTCATGGAGCGTCTCGAGCGCGCTGGCATTCAGGGCGATCTCGGGCCGGTCATGAACGACGAGACCAGCGCCGAGGAGTGGCTCGCCAAGCCCGGCGCACCGAAACCCGCCATCGAAAACGAGCGCGAGACGCCGCAAACCGTCTCCTACGACGCGCTCGTGGCCTCTTGGCAATAACTGATCGAGAGGGGGCGGGGTCATTCCCGCCCTCTTTTTGCGCTCTCTTCTCCGTCCAGAGCTGGTGGCATAGCCTTGGACAGAGCAGAGACCACCAAGGAGATGCATGTGACCTATATTCTTGCCATCGATCAGGGCACCACCTCGACCCGCGCCATTCTCTTTGACCAATCGCTGTCCGTCACGGCCAGCGCACAGGAAGAATTCGAACAGCATTTCCCCCAAAGCGGCTGGGTCGAACATGACGCGTTCGACCTCTGGTCCACCACGGCGGCGACCTGTCGTGCGGTGATCGAGAAATCCTCGGCCGATGTGTCACAAATCGCCGCCATCGGCATCACCAACCAGCGCGAAACCACGCTTGTCTGGGACAAGACCACCGGCCAGCCGGTCTACAAGGCCATCGTCTGGCAGGACCGCCGCACCTCCGAGCTTTGCAAAACGCTTAAGGCGGAAGGCTTCGAAGAGGTCGTCACGGAAAAGACCGGGCTTTTGCTCGATCCCTATTTCTCGGCGACGAAACTCAAATGGATTCTCGACAACGTGGAAGGCGCGCGCGACCGCGCCGAGGCGGGCGAGCTTTTGTTTGGCACGGTCGACAGCTGGCTGGTGTGGAAACTCACGGGCGGCAAGGTCCATGCCACCGACGCCACCAACGCCGCGCGCACCATGCTTTACGACATCCGCAAAGGCCATTGGTCCACAACGATTTGCAAACGCTTCGACATTCCCATGGCGATGTTGCCAGAGGTGCGCGATTGCGATGCCGATTTCGGCGAAACCCGCCCCGATCTCTTTGGCCGTCCGATCCCGATTTTGGGCATCGCGGGCGACCAGCAGGCGGCCACCATCGGTCAGGCCTGTTTCAAACCGGGCATGGTCAAATCGACCTATGGCACCGGCTGTTTCGCGCTTTTGAACACGGGCGAGACGCCGGTGATGTCGCAAAACCGGCTCTTGACCACCATCGCCTACCGCATCGGCGGCAAGACGACCTATGCGCTCGAAGGGTCGATCTTTATCGCCGGTGCCGTGGTGCAATGGCTGCGCGACGGGCTGAAAATCATCCGCGAAGCCTCCGAGACCCAGCCCCTGGCCGAAAGCGCCGACAAAACGCAGGGCCTGATCCTTGTGCCCGCCTTCACCGGACTGGGCGCGCCCTATTGGAATGCAGAATGCCGGGGGGCGATGTTCGGGATGACACGCAACTCAGGCCCGGCAGAATTTGCCCGCGCCGCGCTTGAAAGCGTCGGCTATCAAACCCGCGACCTCTTAGAGGCCATGCATGCCGATTGGCAGGGCGACGCCACCACGGCGCTGCGCGTCGATGGCGGCATGAGTGCCTCGGATTTTGCGATGCAATTCCTGTCCGACATCATTTCCGCGCCCGTCGACCGGCCCAAAGTCCTTGAGACCACGGCCATGGGCGCCGCCTGGCTCGCCGGTCAACGGGCGGGCGTCTATCCCGACATGGAGGGCTTTGCCGCCACATGGGCGCTGGAGCGCACCTTTGAGCCGACCATGGATGAGGCGACGCGGCAGGCCAAATGCGACGGTTGGGCGCGGGCCGTGCGTGCCACGATGCTGGTCTGATGCCGGGTCACGCCGAAAGCCTCGCGTCCAATCCGGTCGCGGATATCGCCTTTACCGCGCCCGCACGCTGTCTGATCGGACGTGGCGCAAAGGATCAAGTCGCAGCTTTGGTGCGCGAGAGGGGGCAAAAGGTCCTCCTCTTGCGCAGCGCCTCGGTGCCTTGGGCTGATGTGCTGATCGAAGAACTCGACGCTCTTGGGGCACAGGTCACATCCCTTACCGCCCGAGGCGAGCCGACCGTCGATCAGGTCCGCGACGCGGTGTCCCGCGCCCGTGCGTCCGCCGCCGATTGTATCGTCGCCATTGGCGGCGGTGCGGTGATTGATCTGGGCAAGGCGGTGTCGGGGCTGTGTGTCTCCAAAGGCGATGTGTTGGATCATCTCGGTCTCGGTCTCGGGCCCGATCCCGCGCCCAAACTCAACACCCCCCTGCCCTTCGTGGCGATCCCGACCACCGCAGGCACCGGCGCAGAGGCCACACGCAACGCGGTGATCGGTGTACCGGAACAAGGGGTCAAGATCAGCCTGCGCGATCCACGTCTCGTGCCGGACCTTGCGGTGGTCGATGCGTCCCTGACCGATGGTCTGCCCAAATCCCTGACCCTTTCGACCGGGTTGGATGCGCTGACACAGTTGATCGAGAGCTACCTTTCCAATCGTGCCAATCCGGTCACCGATGCCCTCGCACGCGGCATGATCGGGCCTGCGGCCGCAGCGCTTCAGACGCTCATGACACGTGAGGATGAAACCGCGCGCGACACTTTGGCCAAAGCCAGCTATCTGAGCGGTCTGGCGCTGGCCAATTCCGGGCTTGGGATTGTGCATGGCCTCGCCGCCGTCATCGGCAGTCGCGGTGGCGCCCATGGCGCGATCTGCGGGCGTCTGCTCCCTGCCGCACTGACGGTCAATCATGCCGCGCTGATAAAGGCTGGTAGGCCCACCGCTCGCTGCGAAGAGATCGAACGATGGGTGCAAGACGGGCTTGGACTGCCCCTGCGCGCTTTCATTGACAGGCATGGGCTGGCCTCTCTCGCCGACCTGCACTGCGGCCCGCCGCTTTGGGAGGAAACGGCGCGAAATGCCCTGTCGGCCTCCTCCACACAGGCCAACCCTGTGCGGCTCAGTCTCGCCGAGGTGCACCAAATCCTGAAGCTTTCCGCCTGATCCAGGGCGCGTCCCAAATGCGACCGGCCAACCCAAGGCTTTACGCGCAGGCCCCTTCCATTGTGGGCGAATGCCAATGAACGCTGTCGAAGACCTGACGCTTCAAAAGCCGAATGTAATGGTGCAAATGACGCCGAACTCAAACCGCGACACGACCACTTGAGCCAATGGCCTGCGCTGTTCTGTGCTCTGGAGCCATTTCCCAAGCCACATCTGACAGCTACGGTTCGATGCTTGTGATGGGCCGCCGATCTTGTTGCGCTTTTGTCCACCGCCATAGATGTCGCCATCGGTTTCAGGCAATCATGTCGGCGATCTCGGCGGCTGCTGCTTTGAGATCCGGCAGGAGGTCCATGGCGCGTTCCTGTGTCATGCGTTGTGGAATCGAGGAAATCGACATCGCCAGATAGGCGCTCCCGCGCGGGTTCGGAACGGGTATGGTCAGTCCGGCGACGCCAACAAAGGTCACATCCCGCGCCCAGCCATAGCCGGTCTTACGCACCCGCTCGACCTCGTTGCGCAATCCGTCCGGGGTTGCCTCGCCGAACAATTTCCTGTCCCGCGTCGCCCGCAGGATCACATCCTCTGCCTCATCTTCCGGCATGGACGCCAGAAGCGAACGGCCGGAATGGCCGGAGACGAGATGCAGGGTCTGGTTGGCGGAAACCACGTGGGTACGGATCGGGTAAGCGCCTTCGCAGCGCAACAGGTAATGCGCAAAATCTCCGGTCCGCATCGCGAGATAGACCGTGTCGCCGCAACGCTCGGCCAGCGACTGGATAATCGGACGAAGTCGGGCCGGATCGCCAACCGGACTTGGGGCATTGAGCCCCAATTCGTACATCATGGACGACAGGCGGTAGCGCCGCTCCTGTGTGCGTTCCACGAAACTTTCTGCTGTCAGGGTGGCGAGAATGCGGTGCACTGTCGGACGGCTCAGCCCCGTGCGATCCGTCAAGTCGAGCAGACGCGCTCCTCGCGGGCCATGCCGACCAAGCTCGCGCAGAATCAGGCAGGTCCTCTCGACCACCTGGCTTTTGTTGTTTTTGTCCTTCGTCTCTTCCATGCGGTCACTCATTTTGTCCGTCATTCGGACTTATTGTCGGATTTTCGGCTGAATATCATGCTTTTGGTTGCAATATAGCGCCATTTAAACAAGCCATATCCCGCCAATCAAGAGTCGAATTAATGGACATTATGGGTATTCAAAAGGAGGACACGCATGAAAAGCAGGTTTGAAGGACAGGTTGCCGCCATCACCGGGGGTGCGCGCGGCATCGGGCGCGCAGTGGCGGAGCGTCTGCTGTCGGAGGGGGCGCAAGTGGCGATTTGGGACCTCAAGGGCGCGGACATTGCCGCCAAAGAGCTTGGGGAAAATGCCCTTGGCTTTGCGGTCGATGTTTCCGATGAGGCGTCTGTCGAGGCCGCGCGGCAGGCGACCGAAGCTGCCTTTGGCAAGATCGACATTCTGGTGACGGCGGCTGGGATTACCGGGCCGACACATCCCGTCAAGGGGCATGAATTCGCCTCTTGGCGACAGGTGATCGACATTCATCTGGGCGGGGTTTTTCTGTGCACGCGCGCTGTGCTCGATGGGATGACGGCCCGCAATTACGGGCGTATCGTCACCGTGGCCTCTGTCGCGGGCAAGGAGGGAAATCCGAACTCATCCAGCTATTCGGCGGCAAAAGCCGGCATCATTGGCTTTACCAAGTCGCTCGGCAAGGAGCTTGCCTTGACAGAGGTGCGTGCCAATTGTTTCGCGCCGGGTCTGATCAGGACCCCCCTCATGGAGCAATTGCCGCCCGAGCAGATTGAATTTTCTCTGTCGCGAATCCCTCAGGGGCGCTTTGGTACGGTCGAGGAATGCGCGGCGATGATTTGCTTCATCGCCAGCCCGGAATGTTCCTTCAATTCCGGGTCGGTCTTCGATATGTCTGGCGGGCGCGCCACATACTAAGTCCGGTATGTGGACCATAATGCAAGAATTGTGCCGAAAATGTCCGAAATAGTTTTTGGCACAATTTTGTTTTAACATTCTGAAAAATATTAATTATATATTTTATATTCGGAATTCAGAATTTTATTTGCGAATAAAAAAATAAAAAATAGTCCATATGTCGGAATATTCGAGTTGACCATTTTCGACGAGTTTTCCAGCATATGCACCATGGAGGAACGCACGTCCCGAACGCACAAAGATCAAGGGGCGCGTGCCATGGCTTCGGCCAATTGGAGAAACTGACGATCCCCTCAGGACGCCCGCTCGGATGAGTGTCACCCGCACGCGGGACAGTGAGGGATTTGTCTTCGGGAGGACAGTATGAAGAAAACCCATATCCTTTTTGCATCCGCACTCACCCTGATGGCGACCGGCGCATTTGCCGAAGACACGTTTAAATTCGCCATGATCGACCCGTTCTCGGGGCCGGCGGCGATGGTGACCGAGCGCATCGAGAAAGTGCTGCGCTATTCCGTTGACGAGGTGAACGCGGCGGGCGGGCTGAACGGTCAGAAAATCGAAATTCTAACCTTCGACAACAAAATGTCGGCTCAGGAAACCGCCATTCAGGCGCAAAAGGCGATCGACGCGGGCGCGCGTATTCTCCAGACCTCGGTTTCTTCTTCGAACACGTTCGCACTCGTGGATTTCGTCAACAAACACAACCGCCGCAACCCGGACGATCAGGTCATCGTCTTTGACGGTGCGTCGCACGATCCCGCGATCACTGGCGAGAAGTGCAGCTATTACAGCTTTTCCTGGGTGCTGGATGCGGACATGAAAACCGCAGGTCTTGCCCATTACCTCACGGAGCGTCCGGATATCACGAAAGTCTATCTTCTGAACGCCGAAGGCTCCTCCGGTCAGACCACACGGCAATCCGTGCTCGACAAGGTGGGCGCAACTCGTCCGGATATCGAATGGGTCGGCGACGACACCCACCCGCTTCAGAAAATCACCGATTTCACGCCTTATATCGCGAAAATCAAAGCCTCTGGCGCGCAGGCGGTGATCACTTCGGATTGGGGTGCCGATCTGGCGCTCGTTCTGAAAGCGGCGGGCGAAGGCGGGCTTGAGGCGGAATGGTTCACGTATTTCTCGACCGGTCCGGGGGCACCGACCGCGATGGCGCAATCGGGTCTCGACGGAAAAGTGTACTCCGTTTTCGATGGCGATGCAGGGATCGCGAATGACGCTTTGCACGCATTTGAGGCGGCCTATCGTGCGCAAACGGGGCAATCGGCATCGGCATTCCCCGGTGACACCTCTGCGATCCGTGCTTTGACAAAAGCGGCGGAAAAGGCAGGCTCCAATGAGGTACATGATCTGATTCCGGCCTTGGAAGGCATCGAGTTCACGACCGTCTACGGCGCTGCGGCCACCAGCCGTCCGGAGGATCACCAGATCATCACTCAGATGGCCGTTTCCAAATTCGTCGATGTGCCGGAGGGTGTGCTTGACGAAGAGGGCACCGGATGGGGTTGGGAAAACGTGGCAGTAATCCCGGCGGATGTGATTGCACTTCCGACCACCTGCGAGATGAAACGCCCGTAAATTCTGAGGAGGCAGACACGGGGGGAACGCAACGCCCGTGTCTCGTCCGCCGTTTTGGCGGACAGAGGAGAAAACATGACGCACTATCCCTATAAAGAGATCACGGACGGCCTCGGGTTCCCCGAAGGCCCCGTTGTGATGCCCGACGGTTCCGTGATCGTCTGCGAGATCAAGAATTGCTGCCTGACGAAAGTCTGGCCCGACGGCACGAAAGAGGTTGTCGTTAAACTCAAAGGGGCGCCCAATGGCGCGGCCATGGGGCCGGATGGGGCGATGTATATCTGTAACAACGGTGACGGGTTTGCCTGGGGGAACCCTGGCGGCGTGACCCAGCCTGTAGGTGGCAATCCTGAGTATTCCGGCGGGCGTATCGAACGTGTGGATCTTGAGACCGGGGAAGTGACGGAACTTTACCGCGAGATCGACGGTCATCCGCTTTTGATGCCGAACGATATCGTCATCGACAAAGACGGCGGCCTTTGGTTCACCGACCACGGCACCCGCACGCCGCGCAGCTTTCTGCATGGCGGGCTGTATTACGGTAAGCCGGACGGTTCTTATGCCTGCGAAATCGCCTATCCGATCACCACAGCGAATGGCGTTGGCCTCTCGCCCGATGAAAAAACCGTGTACGTCGCCGATACCGAGACCGGGCGACTTTATTCCTATGACATTACCGGGCCGGGCGAGATCCGCAAACCGAATCCCTTTGAGCCGGGCGAAGCCGTTCTGGCGCAACTCGAAGGCTTCAAACGCTACGACAGCCTTGCGGTCGAAGCCAATGGCAACATCTGCTGCGCCGGTCTGACGCCGGGCTGCATCACGGTGATTTCGCCCGAGGGAAAGCATGTAGAAACCGTTGAAATGCCTGATGAATTCGCGACCAACATCGCCTTTGGCGGGCCGGATATGAAGACCGCCTATATCACACTTTCGGGCTCCGGGCGGCTGATCGCCGTTGAATGGCCGCGCGCCGGTCTCAAACCGAATTTCTCGGGGCTGTGACATGAGCGCAGAAGTTATCACATTCTCCCTGCTGAACGGCACGCTTTACGGCATGCTGTTGTTCCTACTCGCATCTGGCCTCACCCTCATCTTCTCGATGATGGGTGTGCTGAACTTCGCCCACGCCAGTTTCTTCATGATCGGCGCCTATTTCGGCTTTGAGATTTCGAAATACGTGGGCTTCTTCCCGGCGCTGATCCTTGCCCCTTTGCTGGTCGGCGTGGTCGGCGCGCTGATCGAGCGCTATGGCCTTCGCCGCGTGCACAAGTTCGGCCATTTGGGCGAGTTGTTGTTCACCATCGGCGTGGCCTTCGTGATCGAGGAAGCGGTTCAGATGATCTGGGGCCGCAGCCCGATGGATTATCAGGTCCCCGCCGCGCTCGATTTCACTGCCTTCGAAATTTTCGGCACGGGCTATCCGGCGTTTCGCCTGTTCATGCTGATCATGTCCGTGGTGATCTTTGCCGCTCTCGCGCTCCTGTTGACCCGCACCCGTGTCGGTCTCGTGGTCAAAGCCTCGCTCACCCATCCGGAGATGGTGTCGATGCTGGGCCATGACGTTCCCTTGGTGTTCATGTCGGTTTTCGGCGTCGGCTCTGCGCTGGCGGGGATTGCCGGTGTCATTGGCGGGCCGATCCTGATCACCCAGCCCTCCATGGCTGCCGCCCTCGGGCCGATCCTCTTCGTGATCGTCGTGGTCGGTGGTCTCGGCTCGCTCTCGGGCGCTTTCGTGGCCTCGCTGATCGTCGGTTTCATCCAGACTTTCGCCGTCGGCATTGATCTCTCAGTTTCCGACGTCTTCGGCCTGATCGGCGTCACCCAACCGCCCGCCGCCTTGGGCGCGCTGGTGTCCGACATCTGGAACGTGTCGGTGTCGCAGATCGGTCCGGTCATTCCCTACCTCCTGCTCGTCGCGGTGCTGATCTTCCGGCCCATGGGCCTGTTCGGCAAGCGCGCCTGATGCGGAAAGGATAAGAATAATGTCAGTCAACGCACTCGAAACATCGCGGGAGACCGGCGGCACGCGCCTTATTGCAGGCCTGCCTTGGGCCGCCATCGCGCTTGCCCTCCTGCTTCTGCCGATGATCTTCACCAGCAATTCGATGATCTCCACGCTGAACTATCTCGGCACCATGGCGATTTTCGCGCTCTCTTATAACGTGCTTCTGGGCCAGACCGGACTTCTGTCTCTGGGTCATGGCACCTTCTTCGGCCTCGGGGGCTTCATCGCCACCCATGCCGTGCTCAACATGGCCGATGCGGGCTGGAACTTCCCGCTGCCGCTCGTGCCGCTGATCGGCGGGATCGGGGCGCTGGTCCTCGGCTTCTTCGGCGGCTGGCTGGCCTCCGGTCGCGGCGGCATGCCCTTTGCGATGATCACTCTGGGTCTTTCCGAACTGGTCTATGCGGCGGCGGCACTTTTCCCGTCGCTCTATGGCTCCGAGGAAGGCGTTTCGATGGACCGCATGGATCTCGGCGCCTCGTTTGGCATGGATTACGGCCCGACCGTGGACATCTATGTCATCGTTGCCGTCTGGTTCCTGATCTGCGCAGCACTCCTGTATTTCTTCTCGAAAACTCCGCTGGGCCTTCTGGCCAACGCGGTGCGGGACAATGCCGAGCGCGTTGAATTTCTGGGCTTTTCCGCCAAACGCGTCCGCATGCTGGCCTATGCCATCGCCGCCGGGATCGCCGGTGTCGCGGGCTCGCTTGCCGCGCTGAATTTCGAGATCATGACGGTCAACGAACTGGGTGCTGCCACTTCCACTTTGGTGCTCCTGATGACCTATATCGGCGGGACCAAGCATTTCTTCGGTCCGGTTCTGGGCGCGATTGTCATCGGTCTGATGAAAATCTGGCTCTCGGATATTTCGTCTGCGTGGATGATGTATTTCGGTCTGCTGTTCATCTTCGTGGTGATGGTGCAGCCGGCGGGGCTGGCGGGGATGCTGATGTCCGGCGTGTCTCTGATCCGCTCCGGCACGCTCAAGGTGCAAGCGCCGCTTTTGACCCTGATCGGTCTCGCGGGTTTCGTGACACTCGTCGGCGTGATCGTTGTGATTGAACTGGCCTATCGCGCCGGTCTCGACGCCGCCCTCGGACCGCAGATGACCGTTCTGGGCCTGCCGCTCAATGCCACCTCCGTTCTGTCCTGGGGCTTGGGTCTTGTTCTGGTCGCGGGGGGCATTTTGGCGATGCGCCCGCTTCTCGACCGGCTTGAAACCCTCCGCCATTCGCTCGGCAAAGGAGAGATCGCATGACCAACGCACTTGAAATCAAGGACCTGCGTAAATCTTTCGGGCCGGTGGAGATCATCCGCGGTGTGAACCTCGATCTGCGCAAAGGCGAACGTCATGCGCTGATCGGGCCGAACGGGGCCGGGAAATCGACGCTGTTTCACCTGATCTCGGGCCGGATCACGCCGACCTCCGGGCAGATCCTGTTCGACGGCAAAGACATCGCGGGCCATCCGCCCGCAGAAATCGTGCGCGCGGGGTTGTCGCGCAGTTTCCAGATCACCAACATCTTTCCTCAGATGAGCGTGCTGGAAAACCTGCGTTGCGCCGTGCTTTGGAAACTCGGGCATCGCTACACGCTGCTGCGTCCCACCTCATCCCTCAAAGATGTGGCGGCGGAATGTGAGCGCCTGCTGGTCGAGCTTGGCCTGACGCACCGCGCGCATGATACCGCCGACAGCCTGACTTACCCCGAACAACGCGCTCTAGAGCTGGGTCTGGCGGTCGCTTCGGGCGCTAATACGCTGCTCCTTGACGAACCCATGGCGGGGATGAGCCATTCGGAAACCGATGCGGCGTTGCAGCTCATCATGAAGGTGACCGAGGGCAAGACTTTGCTGATGGTCGAACACGATATGGGCGTGATTTTCGAGATGGCCGACCGGATTTCTGTTTTGGTCTATGGCCAGATCATCGCCACTGGCACGCCGGAGGAAATCCGCGCCAACCCTGCGGTGCAGGAGGCCTATCTGGGCGCGAGCGAGGAGGATGCGGCATGAGCAAACCCGAATTGAACATCGAAGCCGAAACGCTTTTGTCCGTGCGCGATCTGCAAGCGTGGTATGGCAAAAGCCACATCCTGCACGGCGTGAACCTTGAGGTGAAACGCGGCGAGATCGTCTCGCTTCTGGGTCGCAACGGTGCCGGGCGCTCGACGCTTTTGAAAGCGATCATGGGGGCTGTCACCACGAAGGGCGAGGTGTCCTTTGCCGGACAGGATCTCGGGGGGCAAAAGCCGCACAAGATCGCCTATGCGGGCATCGGTTATGTGCCGGAAAGCCGCGATGTTTTCCCCGATCTGACCGTGCGCGAGAACCTCATTCTGGGGCTGAAGTCCAAGGGTGAAGGCCGCTGGACCATGGAGGACATCTTCGATCTCTTCCCGGTTCTGCGCACCCGCGCCGAGACCAATGCCGGATCGCTGTCGGGCGGCGAGCAGCAGATGCTCACCATTTGCCGCACGCTGATTGGCGACCCGGACCTGATCATGGTGGACGAGCCGACCGAGGGTCTTGCACCGAAAATGGTCGCCGCCGTCGGTGAGCTTTTGGAGCGCATCGCCGCAAAAGGCGTGTCGATCCTTTTGGTCGAACAGAAACTCGTGATCGCCCTCGATATTTCGCACCGGCTCTACGTCATGGGCCATGGCGAGATCGTATTCGAAGGCACGCCCAAGGGATTGATGGACAATCCCGAGGTGCGCGCCGAATGGCTGGAGGTATAAGATGAGCAGACCTGTTGCTCTTGTAACCGGCGCCCGTCAGGGGCTTGGACGTGGCATCGCTTTGGCGATGGCCAAGGCGGGCTTTGACGTGGCCGGGCTTGATATTGTCACCGACGAGAAATCCGACGCGGTTGTCAAAGAACTCGAAGCGCTTGGTGCAAAGGCCTATTTCGGCCAGATGGATCTCTCCGATCTTGCCGCCCACGAGGGCGCGATTGCGGCGGTCGAAGAGGCGCTCGGGCCCGTCGATGCGCTGGTGAACAACGCAGGGATTGCGGCGCGTCCGCTCACAGACATTCTCGATCTCGGTGCGGACGCGTTCGACCGGAACCTCGGCGTCAACCTACGCGGCAATTTCTTTTTCACCCAAGCCATGGCGAAACGCATGATCGCGCGGGAGGTGGAGAGCTATCGCTCCATCACCTTCATCACCTCGATCGCGGCCTCGCATGTCTCGACCGACCGCAGCCCCTATTGCGTCTCGAAAGCGGGCTTGTCGATGGTGGCGCAACTCTACGCCGACCGCCTCGGCGCGCATGGCATTGCGGTGCATGAAATCCGTCCGGGCTTTATCCGCACCGAGATGACCGGTTCCGCGCCGACGGGCAAGATCGACGCCTATATCGAGAGCGGTCAGGTCGCCCAGAAACGCTGGGGCGAGACCTCCGACATCGGCACCGTGGCCGCCTCGCTCGCGTCGGGCGCGCTGCCCTATGTGACCGGACAACCGATTTACGTGGACGGGGGGTATCACATCCCCACCGCCTGACGAACGGGGCTCCTGCCCCCAACCCTGACACCCGATTTCCCCCGACCGGCCCACCGGATCGGCTCCGATGTCTGACGGGCAACGGACGGGGAAGCTTTGAGCAAAGGAGATTTGAACATGCTCGATCAACCTTACCGCGAAGGCGAAGTGACGGTCGGCGGCGTGTCCGTTCAGTACCGCGTTGCCGGGCCGGACAACGACCGTTTGCCGCTCGTGCTGGTGCATGGCACCGCCGGCTCCATCGACGGTCACTATGGCTATATCTTCCCGATGATGGCCTATCGCCAAAAGGTCATCGCGCTGGATTGGTCCGAACCTGCGGGCGATACGGTCGAGCTTGCCGATCTGGTCGCGCAGGTCAAAGCCGTCATCGAAGCCGAGGTGCCCAATGGTCCGGTGACGCTGATGGGCTATTCTCTGGGCGCTTGTGTGGCCGCAAAGGTCGCCGCCGAGATGGGCACAAAGATCAAGAACCTGATCCTCACCGCAGGCTGGCTCAAAACCGATACGCATCAGAAGATGCGCAACGACGTCTGGCGGCAGCTCCGCGATCAGGACAGCCCCTCGATTACGCAATACATGACCTTCTGCGCCTTCTCCCCCGCCTTCCAGAACCTCAAGACGCTCGACGAGATGAAAGCCGCCGCCGGGATGCTCAAAATGAGCCCGTTTGTTGACAAGCAGATGGATCTGAACACCCGCATCGACATCGCCGCAGAGTGTGAAACGATCACCGCCAAGACCCTCGTGATCGGCTGCACCTACGACATGATGGTGCCGAAACATCATTCGAAGCAGCTCTTTGGCGCCATCGAAGATGCGCGCTACGCCGAAATCCCCTCGGGTCACGCCGTCGTCCACGAACGCGCCGCCGAGCTTTTCCACTATGTCGACCGGTTCTCCGCTCAGCCCGATCAATATCCGGCAGGCGCGATCATTCCGGCCCAGAAACCCTGAGGAGACACCCAAATGACGACTGAAACCGAAATTCTGATCATCGGCACCGGCTTTGCGGGTCTCGGCATGGCGATCCAGCTCAAACGCACGGGTCGCGAAGATTTTATCGCCATCGAACGGGCGGGCGACGTGGGCGGCACATGGCGCGACAACCACTATCCGGGCATCGCCTGCGATGTGCCGTCGCATCTCTATTCCTACAGCTACCTGCCGAACCCCGACTGGACTCGCGTGTTCTCTCCGGGGCCGGAAATTCAGGCCTATATCCGCAAATGTGCCGAGGACGAAGGCATCCTGCCGCACATCCATTTCCACACGGATATGTTGAAAAGCACTTGGGATGAGGCGAGGAAACGCTGGATCGTTGAGACATCCAAAGGCACCTATGAGGCAAAAATCCTGATCACCGGCACGGGTCACTTGGCCGACGGGCATATGCCCAAAATCGAGGGTCTCGACAGCTTCGAAGGCGATGTGTTCCACTCCGCCAACTGGGACCACTCCGTCGATCTCGAAGGCAAACGCATCGGTGTCGTCGGCTCCGGCGCGTCGGCCATTCAGATCATCCCGGAGATGCAAAAACTCGCCTCTGAAATGGTCGTGTTCCAACGCTCTGCGCCTTATATGATCCCGCGCTGGGATCGCCAATATACCGAGGGCGAGCGCCGTCTGTGCCGTCGCGATCCGTCGGTGATCGAGGAAATGCGATCGGAAATTTTCTGGGCCGGTGAGTTCAACTTCGCCCAGCGTCGCAACATTCCGCGCTTTCTCAACGAAGCCAAGGCGCTGGCCGTGCGTCACCGCGAGACCCATGTCAAAGACCCGGAGTTGCTCGCCAAACTGACCCCGGATTACGAGATCGGCTGCAAACGCCTTTTGATTTCCAACACTTACTACCCGGCCATGACCGCCGAGAACACCACGCTTGAAGCCTCCGCTCTCAAGAAGGTCGACGGCAAAAAGGCCTATGGGGCGTCGGGCGAAGGCTATGAACTCGACGTTCTGGTCTTTGCGACCGGGTTCGAAGCCGTGCGCCCGCCCTTTGCCACGCGCATTTTCGGCTCCGAAGGCATCAGCCTCGACGCGCACTGGGATCGCGGCATGCAGGCCTACGATTCCATTTCGGTCAACGGCTACCCGAACCTCTTCATCATCAACGGTCCGAACACCGGTCTCGGCCATAACTCGGTGGTCTACATCATCGAGGCGCAGGTCGATTACATCCTCGGTGCGTTGGACGCGATCGAGAGCCAGAATGTCGAAGTGATCGAAGTGAAACGCGACGCCGAAGACGCCTATATGGACAAGATCGACCGGATGTCTCAGGGCACTGTCTGGCTCGCCGGAGGATGCAAATCCTGGTACGTCGATGACCGCTCCGGCCGTCTCACGCTGGTCTGGCCCGATTTCGCCCATAGTTTCCGTGACGAGAATGGAACCTTCCATCCCGAAGGCTACATGATGCAAAGCGCGCCCGTGGCCGCGGAATAAGGAAGACTTGAATGCTTGAAAACAAAACCATCATCATCACTGGCGTATCCTCCGGGATCGGTCAGGAAACGGCCCTTCAGGCCAAGGCCGCAGGCGCCAAGGTGATCGGCGTCGACCGCAATGCGCCCTCCATCGAGCTCGACGCCTTTCATCAGGTCGATCTGACCGATGAGACCGCTCTCGACGCTCTGATCGAGGAGCTCAAATCGGTCAAGGCCGACGGGCTCGCGAATATCGCGGGCGTGCCGCCGACCGCGCCGAAAGAGGTTGTCGTGACCGTCAATCTCGTGGCGCTCAAAAAGCTCACGCTGGGGCTCGTGGACAGCCTCAAAGATGGCGCGTCCATCGTCAATCTCGCCTCTCTGGCGGGGCTTGGCTGGGAGGGCGAAGTGGCCAGGATCAAGGCCGCCGAAGGGCTGACTCATGAAGATGTCGCCGCGTTCTGCGCCGCCCATGACATCACCTCCGAGAACAGCTATTTCTTTACCAAACAGGCCCTTGTCGCATTTACACATGAAAATCGCTGGACTTGGCGCGACCGCGGCATTCGTATGAACGCCGTGAGCCCGGGGCCGGTCGATACCCCGATCCTCGGCGATTTCTTGGAGACGCTCGGCGAACGCGCCGAAGAGGACGCGCGGATCATGGACCGCCCGGGCACACCGAAGGACATCGCGCCGGTTGTGACCTTCCTGCTCTCCGACGGCTCCGGCTGGCTGCGTGGGATCAACATTCCCTGCGATGGGGGGATGCGGGCCTATATCGACGCGACCAGCAACGGATTGAACTGAGGAGATTTCAATGAGCTTGGATTTGTTGATCGGCGGCACGAATGTCGCTGCCGAAGGGGCAAAAACCTATGAGCGGATCGACCCGGTGACGGGTGAGGTGGCCACTGTGGCCGCCGCCGCGTCGGTCGACGATGCTTTGAAAGCCGTGGCGAGCGCTGAGGCCGCCTTTGCCGAATGGTCCGCCACCGGCCCCGAGGCGCGGCGCAAGGTCTTGGTCAAAGCGGGCGACATCATGGATGCGCGCGCGGGCGAGTTTGTCGAGGCGATGGTCACCGAGACCGGCGCGACGGCGATCTGGGCCGGGTTCAACGTGCATCTGGCGGCGGGCATGCTGCGCGAAGCGGGCGCGATGACGACGCAGATCGGCGGCGAGGTGATCCCGTCGAACAAGCCGGGCACGCTGGCGATGGCGGTCGCCAAACCGCGCGGCGTCTGCCTTGGCATCGCGCCGTGGAACGCGCCGGTGATCCTAGGCACGCGGGCGGTGGCGACGGCGCTGGCCTGTGGCAACACGGTGGTGCTGAAGTCCTCCGAGATGTGCCCGAAAGTGCACCGTCTGATCGGCGAATGCCTTGTGGAAGCGGGGCTTCCTGCGGGCGCGATCAACGTGATCTCGAACGCGCCGGAAGATGCCGCCGAGGTGGTGAAAGCACTCATCGAGGCGCCTGCAGTGCGGCACGTGAACTTCACCGGCTCGACAAATGTAGGACGCATTATCGGGCGTTTGGCAGGCGAAAACCTCAAACCGGCACTTCTTGAGCTTGGCGGCAAGGCGCCGCTTGTGGTTTTGGAAGATGCCGATCTCGACGGCGCTGTGAACGCGGCTATTTTCGGATCGTTCATGAACCAGGGCCAGATCTGCATGTCGACCGAACGCATCATCGTGGTCGAGGCCGTGGCCGACGCGTTCATCGAAAAACTCGCCGCCAAGGCCGCGAGCCTGCCCTATGGCAACCCGCGCGAGAAGGTCGTTTTGGGGTCTCTGGTGACGGAATCCGCGGCGGAAAAGATGGACGCTTTGATCGCGGATGCGACCGCGAAAGGCGCGAAACTCGTGGCTGGCGGTACGCGCGAGGGCGCGATCCATTCGGCCACCTTGCTCGACGGCGTGACGCCCGAGATGCGGATTTATGCCGAGGAGAGCTTTGGCCCGGTGAAGTCGATCATCCGGGTGAAAGACGCGGAGGAGGCCATCGCGGTGGCGAACGACACCGAATACGGCCTGTCGTCTGCGGTGTTTTCGCAGGACATCACCAAGGCGATGGACGCCGCGAACCGCATCCAGAGCGGCATCTGCCACATCAACGGGCCGACCGTCTCCGACGAGCCGCAAATGCCCTTCGGCGGCGTGAAGGACTCGGGCTTCGGGCGCTTCGGCGGCAAGCTCGGGATCAACGAATTCACCGTCACCCGATGGATCACAATCGAAGACCCGAAGCAGCATTATCCGTTCTGATCACCCAAATCCGTTCAAACGAGATGTGCAGCGCACCGCATCCCGGAAGTGCCTCGGCTGGTTACACCGTCCGAGGCACTTTTGAGAAAAAATGCTGACAGAAACGCCGCAAACCCGCGCAAATCTAACGGGGTGGGCAGCGTTTGAGGCGTTACATATCGGCCCTATGCGTTTGGACCCAAGCCTAAACGATAGTTGTTTCGACAGTCATGAGAAAGCGCGGAACTGTCAAAGGTGAACGAGTGTGCAAATGCTTGATTGAGGGCGATCTCCTGCGCGGGAGGTGTGCGCTTCATCGGGTATTCTGATATGGAAGACCTCGGCAGAGGTCTTCCATGACAAGATGAGGACTGAGCCGGTGCGGCCAGCCCATCACCTCATAGTGTCAGCGCCTGCACCGCAACCGGGCTCACCGCGGAAGCGGCAGGGCGAAGTTCAGCCAGAGCCGATCGCCCGAACCGGATTCCTCGGCAGACACGTCATGCGTATACATGGCGTTCACGATGACATTGCCGAATTGTTTGGTCGCGGAAAGACCAATCCCTGCCGCTTCGGTCTTGGCCGCCGTTCCGCCGCCATAGGAGGTGCCGCGATTGCTGTCGGCGGTCATCTGTTTGCGCAGATAGGCCACCGGCCCGAGGCTCAGCCCGTTGCCCACGTCCTTCATCGCGGTCAGGTGGATGTTGAGATCATCCCCGGATTTATAGCCATTGGCATCGTTGCGCTGGTTGGTTGTGTAAATCACATGCGCCGACGCGTTCCAGCCATCGCGCAGATAGCTGAACCCCACACTGGGTGCGAGGCTCCAGAAATTCTGCCCCGGATTGATCAGATTGTCCGCGTCCCAGTCGCCCGGTGCAAGAATGCTGACACCGGCACTGGCAAAAATTCCCGGCGCAATTTCCCAGGAGATATCGACCGGACGGATGTCGAGGCTGCCGATGCCCGTCGAATGTGCCGACACATCGCCACTCAGTCTCGCGTCGATGATCGGCAGCGCCAGAGAGGCGCGATATTGCCCACCGAACAGCATCGTGCCGGGTACGTAGTTCAGCACAAGCGCCGTATCCAGAATGTCGATTTTCGTGTCGGTTTCATTGCCATCCGCATCTTTGTACGTAAGCTGCGAATACCCCGTGCGGCTGCTGAACAAGAAACCTTCGGGCAAGGGGGCGGCGATCGGCACGCCCATCGTGGCCCCGGGTGCCATGGCCGGAAGCACACCGGGTTCGCGCGCCTGTGCCGCCGTGCTCAGCGTCAGGGTCGCGGTCAAGGTCGCGGCCAGACCCGCCGCCAATTGTGTGAGACGTTTCATATGGTTCTCCTCCTTTTGGACGTCTTCTTCTGTTCGCGGCACGGCTCTCGCCGTATCGCGTTGGGAAGTCTTTGAGTTTTGAAAATGTGACGTCAGGTCAGGGACGTCGTCAGCCTGTCACAGAACGTCCACAGAGCTTGTCGCGCCCTGTGTCTCCTCACGATCCGTTGTGCTGAGATGTCCCCCCGAACGTCTCCCCCCGTTCTCCTCTTCTTCCCCTACGTCAGCTTATGTGGTCGCAGGGGGCGCGATGCTCTCTCCCGGCATGATTGCTTTGCCGGGAGGGTATTTCGCATGGCGGTTTTGTGGTCAGAGCGCTTCGACGATCATGGCGATGCCCTGCCCGCCACCGATGCACATTGTGGCCAGCCCATAGCGACCGCCCGAGCGTTTCAGCTCATGGATCAGCTTGGTCAGGATGATCGCACCCGATGCCCCGATCGGATGGCCAAGCGCTATCGCGCCGCCGTTGGGATTGACCTTCTCCGCCGGAAACCCGAGCTGCTGCGACACGGCGCAGGCCTGAGACGCGAAGGCCTCGTTGCTTTCGATGACATCGAGATCGGCCACGCTCAGCCCGGCGCGCGCCAGCGCCTGTTCGGTCGCTGGAACCGGTCCCATCCCCATGATGTCCGGCGCAACCCCGCCCAGCCCATAGGACACGATCCGCGCAAGCGGCGTGCTGCCCTTGGCCTTCGCGACCTCTTCCTCCATCAGGATCAAAGCCGCCGCCCCGTCATTGATGCCCGAGGCATTGCCCGCCGTCACCGATCCGTCCTTGCGAAACGCCGGGCGCAGCGCGGCAAGCCCTTCGGGCGTCACATCGGCGCGCACATGTTCGTCCGTGTCGAACACCATCTCCTTGCGCCCGCGTTTCACCGTCAGCGGCAGGATCTGATCCTTGAAATACCCCTCCTCGATGGCTTTGGCCGCCCGTTGGTGGCTTTCATAGGCGAACTCATCCTGCGTCGCGCGGGGAATGCCATTGCGATCCGCGACATTCTCCGCCGTGATCCCCATATGGCCATTACCGAACGGGTCTGTCAGCGCGCCGCTCATCATGTCGGTCGCGGTGATGTCGCCCATCTTCTGGCCATGGCGCGCCGCCGTCATCAGATGCCCCGCCCGGCTCATGCATTCCGTGCCGCCCGCAAGCGTCACGTCAGCGTTGCCCAGCATGATCTGCTCCGCCGCCGTCACAACCGCCTGAAGCCCCGAGCCGCAAAGCCGATTGAGCGTCAGCGCCGGAGAGGTTTCCGGCACGCCTGCGCGGATCGCCACCACCCGGCTGACATACATGTCCTCGGGCGCGGTGTGGATGACATTGCCCATCACGGTTTGCTGGACATCTTCGGGCGCGATGCCTGCGCGGCGGATCGCTTCGGCGGCGACGGCGGCCCCCATGTCGGCGGGGCTCAACCCCGCAAGCGCGCCGGAAAACGTGCCGATGGCGGTGCGCACCGCGGAGGTGATAACAACGGATTTGGTCATGAAGACATCCTCATATAAAGCTGGAAATTCAGTCGAAGAGGCGGGCCAGCCCGGCCTCGGGCAGGCTCTGGCCGTGACGCGCGGCCATGGCGCCGACGATGCGGGTCACCTCGCCCCGCCCTGCGGCGCGCATGGTTTCGACCGGTGGCTTGCCAAAACGCAGCGCCAGACGCGCGCCGAGATCGAAATCGTCAGGCGTCGCGACCCCTTCGGAGATCGCATCGAGCACCGGCAGCCAAACTGCCGCCATCAGCCGTTCGGCCACGACGCGGGCCACCGGGTCAGGCAGCGAATCTGGCAGCGGTGCCGGGGGCTCCGCAATGGCCCAAGGCGCATCCGAGCCGCCCGCAGTTTGCAGCCCCATGGCGGTGGCGTAAAACGGCCCGAGATCGCCGAGGTTCTGCACCGCGTTCAGCATGATCCGGGGCTTGACGATGTTCATCACGGCAAAAGGCCCGAGCGCCAGATCGAAGATGTCGCGGGCCACCGCGTCGATCTGGGCGGTCTCGGCGATGCCCTCGTCCATCAGCCGCACCGCCTCATTGGCATAGGGGCAGAAGAAGCGATTGACTGCAAACCCGCTCGCATCCTTGCAGCGCAGAACCGTCTTGCCGGTCTGCTGCAAAAACCGCTCCGCCACGGCGAGCGACGCCGCCGCCGTCTCCGGCCCGGAAACCAGTTCGACGAGCGGGTTGATCTCGGCGGGGCTGAAATAATGCATGCCGAGAAAGCGCGCGGGGGCCGTGAGGCTCCCGGCCAGATCGCCCACGCGCAGCGCGCTTGTGTTGGTCGCGACGATGGTGTCGGGGGTAAGAAGGCCCGAGAGCCGCTCCAACAGCGCCTGCTTGGCCGCAAGGTTTTCGTGGATCGCTTCGATCACGATCTGCGCGCCCGCGATGGCGTCGAGATCGCGCACCGGAAGGATGCGCGCCCGGGCCGCGCGCGCCTCATCCACGGTGAGTTTGCCCTTCTCGGTCAAACGGTCGAAATAGCGCGCCGCGCGCGCCTCGGCCCGGCTCAGCATGTCCGAACTCATGTCGAAGAGATAGGTTTTGACCCCAGCCTCGGCCGCCGAAATGGCGATGCCGCCGCCCATCGTCCCCGCGCCGATCACGGCGATGCTCATCTTGCTCATGCGGAGGCCTCTTGGGCCAGAATATCAAGCCCCCGCAAGGCAAACCGGCGCGCCAGAGGGGCGAGTGCTGCGGCATTCTCATCGGAGGCCACGCCCGCCTCGGCGCGCTCCGCGATGCCAACGAAGATGACCGCAAACCGGAACAGGGCAAAGGCCTTGTGAAACGCGGTGAGCGGGCCGACACCGGGCAGATGTTTGTGATATTCGGCGACGAATTCCGCCTCATCCGGGATGCCCATGGCGCGATAATCGAGATCGAGAATGCCGCCATATTCCTCGGAACTTGTGTTCCAGGGCATGCAGCAAAACCCGAGGTCGGCGAGCGGATGGCCGATGGTCGACAGTTCCCAATCGAGCACGGCGATGACGCGCGGTTCGGTCGGGTGAAACATCAGATTGCCAATGCGGAAATCGCCATGGGCGATGGAGACTGCGCCGTCGTCTTCGGGCATGCTGTCGCGCACCTTGTCGCGCAAGAGCCGCAGATCGTCGAGATCCGGCAGCGTCGAGACATCGAGCTGACCGGACCAGCGCCGCACCTGACGTTCGAAATAGCCACCCGGACGCCCGAAATCACCAAGCCCGACCGCATCGGGGCGAATGGCATGCAGCCGCGCCAAAGTTTCGGCCATGGTCTTATAGATCGCGTGGCGCTCCTCCGGGTCCACCCCCGGCAGATCGGCTTCGGAAAACACCCGGCCTTCGAGAAATTCCATAAGGTAGAAGGGCGTGCCGATCAGATCGGCCTCGTCATGAAACAGAACCGGCTTCGCCACCGGCACATCGGTCGGTCCCAGAGCTTCGAGCACGCGATATTCGCGGTCGATGGCATGCGCGCCCTTGGCCACGATGCTCGGCGGCTGTTTGCGCAGGACCATCTGCCGATCTCCGAGCGTGACCTTATAGGTTGGGTTCGACTGACCGCCGCTGATGCGTTCGTAGAGCACTGGCATATCAGGGGCACCGAGTGTCGCACGCAGGAATTCCGTCAACGGGCCGGGATCGAAATCCAGGGCGCCTTTTATCGTGATCTTCGTGTCGCGTGTCATGGGTTTGTCTCGCTCTCTTGTGCCGCGATCCGGGCAGCGGTTTGTCTCAGGGCGAATTTTTGAATCTTTCCCGTGGCGGTTTTCGGCAGCTCTGAAAACACGAACAGCTTCGGCACCTTGAAATGCGCCAGATGATCGCGGCAGTAGGTCTTGAGCGCCTCCGCCGTCACCTCCGCCCCCGCCCGCGTCTCGATGAAGGCACAGGGGATTTCGCCCCATTTCTCATGCGGCGCGGCCACCACGGCGGCCAGTGTCACATCGGGGTGGCGATGCAGGGTCTCTTCGACTTCGAGGCTCGAAATATTCTCCCCGCCCGAGATGATCAGATCCTTGGCACGGTCGCGGATCTCGATCCGCCGATCCGGGTGGCGCACGGCCAGATCGCCGGTGTGCATCATCCCGCCCTCAAAGGCCCGCGCGGTACAGGCCGCATCGCGGTGATAGCCGCTCATCAAAGTGTTGCCGCGAAACACGATCTCGCCCAGCGTCTCGCCATCGGCGGGGACCTCCGCGCCATGTTCATCGACCACGCGCATCTGGTTTGCCGTGATATGCGGCAGGCCCTGACGCGACAGAAGCCGCGCACGGGTTTCGACGCTTTCGCGCATCTGATCCGTGTCGAGGCGCTGCATCGTGGCGGGGCCAAAGCTTTCGGTCAGGCCGTAAAGGTGAATGAATTCAAAGCCCAAAGCTTCAAGCTCGGAAATCAGCTTGCTCGTGGGGGCGGCACCGCCCGAGGCCACGCGCACAGGCTTTGACGGATCTCGCAGCGCCCGCGCCGGATCGTGCAAGAGCATGTAAAGCACCACCGGCGCACAGGCCATATGGGTGACGCCATGCGCGGCGATCAGGCGGAAAATCTCTTCGGGGATGACCTTGTCGAGACAGACATGCGTGCCGCCCACCGCCGTCACCGCCCAAGGATGCCCCCAGCCGTTGACGTGAAACATCGGCAGGGTCCAGAGATAGGTCGTCTCCGACCCGAACCCGAGCGAGATGATATTGCCCAGCGTGTTGAGATAGGCACCCCGGTGATTGAGCAAAACGCCCTTCGGGTGATCGGTCGTCCCGGAGGTATAGTTGAGCGCGATGGGGCTGAACTCGTCCGTGACCCCATCGGCAAAGGCGCAGGTGGTGACGGGCGCGGCATTGAGCAGGTCGAGCCCCTCGCCGCCCGTGTTCATGGGAGGAAACACCAGACAGGGAATGCCCGCCTCCATCGCCGCCGGACCCGTCACCGCCGCCCCGGTCGGATCGGCCAGAACCAGTTTTGCCCCGGAATGCTCCAGAATGTACTCGATCACATGGGTGTCGAGCCTTGTGTTGAGCGCATTCAAAACCGCCCCCACCGCCGGGATCGCGAAATGCGCGGCGAGCATCTCCGGCCGGTTGCCGCACATGATCGCCACCGTGTCGCCGGGGCCTATGCCATGCGCGCGCAGCACCTCGATCATCGCCTGAACGATCCCCGCGAATTCGGCGTAAGTCCAGGAGCGCCCCTGCCAGATCACCGCCGTGCGCGACGGGTAGGCCTCCACCGCCCGGTCCAGAAACCCCACCGGCGTGAGCGGGCAATGATTGGCCGCATTGGGGATGAGATGGGCCTCAGGCATGAGCCTCATCCCATTTCCAGAAATCGCGCCCGAGCTTGCCCAGATGACGGCTCAACACCATCTTGTGGACCTCATCCGCACCATCGACGAGCCGCGCCTGACGGCCATAACGGTAAATCCATTCGAGCGGCGTATCGGTCGAATAGCCCCGCGCGCCGTTCAATTGGATCGCGGTGTCGGCGGCCTGATGCAACAGGTTCGCGACATGGATTTTCGCCATCGACACTTCTTTCTGACCATAGCGCCCGGCGTCGATCTCATAGGCCGCTTTCATCACCAGAAGCCGCCCGATCTCGATGTCCATGGCGAGCTTGCCGAGCATCATCTGCACGCTTTCGCGCTCAATGAGCCGCTGACCAAAACCTTCGCGTTTGCCCGCATAGTCGGTGGCGATCTCAACGCAGCGCTTCGACAGGCCAAGCCAGCGCATGCAATGGGTCAACCGCGCCGGTCCAAGCCGCGCCTGCGTCACCTTGAGGCCGCGCCCGACGCCGACCAAAATGTCCTCTTCCGGGATGCGCAGCCCGTCAAACACGATCTCGCAATGCCCGCCATGCTCCTCCGGCCCCATGATCGGGATGCGGCGAATGATCTCCCAGCCGGGCGTGTCCTTGTGAAACTGAAACGCGGTGAGGCCCTCGCGCGCATCGTCCGAGGTGCGCGCCATGACGGTGAAATGCGTCGCCCCTTCGGCCCCGGTGATAAACCATTTGCGCCCCTCGATGACCCAATCCGACCCGTCCTTTGTGGCCTTCGTCAGCATCATCCCCGGATCGGAGCCACCGCCCGGATGCGGTTCGGTCATGGCAAAGGCGGAGCGCACATCGCCATTGACGATCGGCGTCAGCCAGCGCTGTTTCTGCGCCTCGGTGCCCAGCATGTCGAGCATCATCATATTGCCGTCATCCGGCGCGGCGGAGTTGAACACCACGGGGCCGAAAATCGACCGGTTCATCTCCTCGTAGCACACCGCCATGCCCTTTTTATCAAGCCCCTGCCCGCCCCACTCTTTCGAGACCTGCAAACACCAGAGGCCCTCGGCCTTGGCCTTGGCGCGCAGGCGCTGAAGGGCGGCCTCCGTAATATTGCCATGGGCATCGTAATTGGCGCGATCCGCCTCGACGGGCAAAAGCTCCGCCTCGACAAAATCGGCAATGCGCGCGCGGAAATCTTCGACGGCGGGAGAGAGGGTGAAGTCCATGCGGACCTCCTTTACAAACTGGAAACGAGATGGCCGCCATCGACGGGAAGCGCGCAGCCGGTGACATAGGCGGCGCCGTCGGAGAGCAGCATGAGAAGCGGGGCGTCGAGGTCGGAAAGCCGACCCAGACGGCGTTGCGGGATGCGGCGGATCAGCGCCTTGCCCGCGTCGGTTTCGAAAAAGTCGCGGTTGAGCGGCGTTTCGATATAGCCGGGGCAGAGCGCATTGACGCGAATGCCATAGCGCGCCCATTCAAGCGCATGGGCCTTGGTCATCTGGATCAGTGCGGCCTTCGACGTGGTATAGGCGGAGACGCCGCCGGCCACGCGCAGGCCGAGAATGGAGGCGATGTTGACGATCACGCCGCCCGTTTCCTTCATGGCCCGCGCCGCCTGTTGCGACACAAGGAACGCGCCCTTCAGGTTGGTGTCGAGGACCGAGGTGAACATCTCCGCGCTCATCTCCATGGCGGAGCCTTCGCCGGAAATCCCCGCATTGTTGATCACCGCATCGGGCGCGCGCGACAGGTTTGCGAAGCCCTCGGCGACGGAGGCGGCATCGGTCACATCCATCTCGACCGCCTCGGCGCGACCGCCTGTGGCCTCGATCTCGCGGGCCAGTTCGACAATTTTATCGAGCCGCCGGGCGGCGAGCTGAACCTGCCAGCCCTCCGCCGCCAAAACCCGCGCGAAATGCGCACCGAGCCCGCTGGACGCCCCGGTGATCAGAACGGTTTTCATCAGACGCGCCCCATTCAGAACGGATAATGTTGTGCGGGGTCTTCAAGGGTGATCCAGCGCAGATCGGTGAACTCGTAGATTGCCGCCTTGCCGCCAAACCGGCCATAGCCTGAGGCCTTGACGCCGCCGAAGGGCATCTGCGGTTCATCCGCAACCGTCGGCCCGTTGATGTGGCAAATCCCGCTCTGAAGCCGGTTCGCGACCGACAAAGCCCGCGTGATGTCCTGCGAAAACACCGCCGCCGACAGGCCGTATTCGGTGTCATTGGCAACTTGGACCGCCTCCTCCGTGTCCTTGACGCGGATAATGGATTTCACCGGGCCAAAACTCTCCTCGGCATAAATGCGCATCGCGGGGGTGACCCCGTCGAGCAGCGTCGCCGAATGCAGCGCGCCCGCGCCCGCGCCACCGGCAACGAGCTTTGCGCCTTTGGCGGTGGCGTCAGAAAGAAGCGCCGACATTTTCGCCCCGGCATCCGCCGAAACCAAAGCTCCCAAAACCACATCGCCCGCCGCCGGATCGCCCCAGGGCAGGGTCGCCGCACGGGCCGCGAATTTCTCGACAAAGGCATCGGCCACCGCCTCGACCACGATGATGCGTTCGGTCGACATGCAGATCTGGCCCTGGTTCATGAAAGCCCCGAAAATCGCCGCGTTCACCGCGCCATCGAGATCGGCATCTTCCAAAACCACAAGCGGCGCCTTGCCGCCGAGTTCCAAGAGCGAGGGCTTGAGGTTCTCACCCGCCAGTCGCCCGATGATCCGCCCGACACCGGTGGAACCCGTGAAATTGACGTGGCGCACGGCGGGGGCCTCGATCAATGCTTTGACCACTTCGGCCGCATCTTTCGGATCGTTGGTCACGACGTTGACCGCACCTTCCGGCAGGCCCGCTTCGGTCAGGCACTCGCCGATGAGCATATGGGTTGCGGGGCACATCTCTGACGCCTTGAGCACCACCGTGTTGCCACAGGCCAGAGGCATGGCGACGGCGCGCGTCCCCAAAATGACCGGCGCGTTCCACGGCGCAATCCCGAGGCAGACGCCGCGCGGGCGATGCACCGCCATCGCCAGCGTGCCGGGTTTGTTGGCGGGGATCACCTCGCCGCCGATCTGCGTGGTCATCGCGGCGGCTTCACGCAACACGCCCGAGGCGAGATGCACGTTGAACCCGGCCCAGATGCCGGTCGAGCCGGTTTCGCGCTCCATCGCGGCCACAAATTCCCCGGCGCGCGCCTCGACGATGTCGGCGGCTCGGTTAAGGATCGCGCGGCGCTCGGCGGGGCCGGTTGCGGACCATGCCGGGAAAGCGGCCTCGGCGGCGGCCACGGCGGCTTTCGCATCCGCCACGCTGCCGGCGGCAGCGCGGGTCGCAAGTTTCCCGGTCACGGGGTTGAGCCTGTCATAAGAGCGGCCGTTTTCGGCCGGGGTCCGCGCCCCGGCGATCAGAAGTTGGGTTTCCATGAGTGAAATCCTTTTAATTCAAACCGTTCGAGGTTGCGTCGATATGGGCGCGCATGCCGCCATCGGTGGCGATATTGACGCCCCGCAGCCAGACCGATCCGTCGGACAACAGGAAGGTCACGACCGGCGCGATATCGGTGGGCGTGCCGGGGCGGTCCATGATGCGCATGTCCTCCTCGGCGCGCTCGCCGAGGGTTTCGAGGAAATCCTTGAGGATCGGCGTGTCCACCGGGCCGGGGCTGACGGCATTCATCCGAATGCCCCGGTCGCGCCAGGTCCAGCGGTTTTCATGGGTCCATGCGACGAGCGCCTGTTTCGTGAAGAAATAGCTGTTCTCGGCAGTGATCTCATGGCTCGCGCAGAAGTCGGGCACACCTTCGTGGGTCAGCCCTTCGGCGACCTTGATCTTGGCCACTTCGCCTTCCCAGCCAAGCCCCGCGAGAGAGGCCAGATTGACGATGGAGGCGCCATCGTTGAAGCTGTCGACGAGCCCCAGCGTCAGCCGTTTGAGCGCCACGAGATTGACCGTTACAACGACCTCTTTCGGCGCCGTCGGCGGCACGCCCGCGATATTCGCGAGCCCGTCGGCCTTGACCGATTTGAGCGCGTCAATGAGGGCATCGAGGGCTGCTTCGTCCATCAGATCGACCTGATGAAACGCATCGAGCTCCACGGAGGGGGCGTTGCGGTCGACGCCGATGACCTTGCCTCCCGCTGCTTTCACCTGTTTCGCGGTCTCCTGACCGATGCCCGAAGATACGCCGGTGACGATGATGGTTTTTCCGTTCAGCATGCTGGATCTCCTCATTCCGCTGCGGTGGCCGGAAGGCCGGTGTAACCCTCGGGATGGAACGTGCCGTTCTCATCGCGGAAGGCATAGGCGAAGTCGGGCCAGAGCACGGTGAGCCGGTCGGAGCGCGGGTCGCGGTACCAGAACTTGCACCCCCCATCGAGCCAAACGGTGCCCTTCGCCACGTCCTCGATGTGATCGAGATAGGCGGCTTCGGCTTCGGGCCGGGCCTCCAACGTCTCAAAGCCTTGCGCTTCGGCATGATCGAGCGCGCCGAGGATGTAATCGACCTGCGCCTCGATAATATAGACCATCGTGTGATGCCCAAGCCCGGTGTTCGGCCCCAAGAGCATGAACATATTGGGGAAATTCGGCACGGCGATGGAATCGTAGGCTTGCATACCCCGGTCCCACTGATCGGCGAGCTTGACGTGATCCCGGCCATAGACCCGATGCGCCACGGGCGGTTCGGGGGCTTCGAACCCGGTCGCAAAAATCAGCACGTCAACCTCGTACTCCGCCCCGCTTGCGGCCACGGCCTTGCCACCCTCGACACTGGCCAGCGCCGAGGTTTCAAGCGTCACATTGTCCTGCGTAAAGGCCGGGTAATAGGTGTTGGCGATCAGGACGCGTTTGCAGCCGATCTCGTAATCCGGCGTCAGTTTCGCGCGCAGGTCCTCGTCCGGGACCTGATCGGCGAGATGGCCAAGCGCCATATTGCGCGCCTCGGCGATAAAGGTCGGAACGGCGCGGCGTTGGGCGTACATATATTCGCCCATCCAGAAAATCTCTTCGCGCATATTCTCCATGAGGTGGGGCAAACGGGCAAAGCTGCGCTTTTCGGTTGCGCTATAGGCGCGGTCCGGGCGCGGCACGATATAGGGCGCGGAACGTTGGAACACGATCAGCTCGCCCGCCAGTTTCGCCACCTCGGGCACGATCTGAATGGCCGAGGCACCAGAACCGACGATACCGACACGTTTGCCCTTGAGATCGACGGAATGATCCCAGGTCGAGGAATGGAAGGCCGTGCCGGTAAAGCCATCGAGCCCCGGAATATTCGGCAGATGCGCATCGGCCAGAACGCCCGTCGCGGTGATCAGATATTGCCCGCGCCAGATGCCCTCAGACGTCTCGGCGGTCCAACGCCGCGTGCTCTCATCCCAGGACGATTTCAAAAGCTCCGCCCCGAAATGGATATGCGGCACAAGCCCGGTCTTTTGCGCACAGTCGCGCAGGTAGTCCCAAATCTCGCCGCCCGGCGAATAGACCCGCGACCAGTCCGGCTTCGGCATGTAGGAAAACGAATAGAGATGCGAGGGCACGTCGCAGGCCACACCGGGATAGGTATTGTCGCGCCATGCGCCGCCCACATCCTCGGCGCGTTCGAGAATGACGAAATCGTCGATGCCCTTTTCCTTGAGCTTCATCGCCATACCAAGCCCCGCAAAGCCAGCGCCGACGATGATGATGGTCGTGTCGTGAATCGGTTTTTGCTGTGTCATCTGGTCTCTCCGGGATTACGGTTTCAGGGCGGGCACGGTGCTGCCGGCCGGGTATTCTTCCGGGTTGGTGGCAAAGCGATCGACAAGGCGCGTGACCTCGGCAGGGCGCTCAAAAACGGCGGCATGGCCCGACCCGATCTCGGCAAAGCGCGCGTTATCAATGGCCCCGAAGAGAGCGTGCGCATGGTGCAGCGGCACCATCGTGTCGTAAGTGCCGGAGATGATCAGCGTCGGCGCGGTGATCCTGGCCACTTCCTCGTTGATGTCGATGCGGGCGTTCAGCTCCATCTGAGCATCGACAAACGCATCGAGCGGCATGGCACCGACGGCCATTTCCTCAACGGTTTTCGAGGCGAGAAACGGCGCGCTGAAGGCGGCGTAGATGGTGTAATCGTTCAACTCGGAGAGACCGGCGTTGCGCAGCGCAAACCATGTCCGGTTGAAGAAGGTCATCATCGTGTCGGTCTTGATCCACCCGGCCAGAAGCACGAGGTTTTCGATCTTGTCCTGATGACGCCCGGCCATGAACCCGGCCACGACCGCCCCCAAGGAAAAGCCCAAAAGCGTGACCTTCTGCCCCGGACAGGCCGCCTCCATGACGGCCAGAACCTGTGCTTCGATATGCGTGAGCTCAAGCTTTTCGCCCGCTTTCACCGGGTTGGCGAGATCGAGCGAGATCACCCGGTGATGCGCGGCCAGCATCGGGAAGAGAAAGCCGAAATGGCCCATCGTCGAGCCGGAAGACCCGTGGATCAAAACCACCGGCGGATGGGCTGTATTGCCCTGCCCGGCCTCATGATAGGTGACGGAGATGCCGTTCACCTCGATCTGTCGGGTCTCGACCCCGGCGGCCAGCGCAGGCATTTGGCCGGGCTTCTGGTTGTCGCTGTCTTTCACGAATAATCCTCCTCTGTCTGCACCGCTCCAGGCGGGCAAAATCTCCCACATCTGCATGGTCTTAGCCCGCAGATGTTTCCTCTTGATCTGATGTTAGTCCGACTGTCCGACAACACATTGCCGAGGCGGCACAACCTCTTTGCAGCGCCGGAACAAATCGCGTCAGTAGCCCGTGGATGGCCGCATCAAATCGCGGCGCGCCTCCAGTGGCGTTGCATCGAAAACGGCCTGAGCCTCGCGGTCCTCATCGCGCACGAACCAATGGACCCGCTGCTCTTGCGTCGCCCGATAGACCGTTTCGGCCACCCTCTCCGGCGTCACATGGACGCCCGCAAGTTCGACGGATTTCGCCGTTGCATCGGCCTTGGAGAGCATGGGCGTGGCGACATAGCCGACCATCAGATCAGAGACCCAGATGCCCAGCGGTTCGAATTCGATGTTGAGCGCCTCGGTCAGACCGCGCACCGCGAATTTGCTGGCGGAATAGGCGGCCAAATCCGGCACGCCATGGATCGCCGCCGCCGAACTCATGGTGACGATATGGGCGTTCTCGGAGGCCTTGAGTGCGGGCAAAGCGGCGCGGATCGCGTTCATCACGCCTTTGACATTCACGTCGAACAGCGCGTCGAGCCGGGCGGGATCGGCCTCGGCGAAGGGGTGCATATCCAAAAGCCCGGCGGAGTTGAACAGCGCGGTCAGACCGCCCTCTTTTGTAAAGGTGTTCATCGCCGTTGCGATGCTGTCGCGGTCCAGAACATCGACCGTGAAAGCCGCGCCACCGATCTCGGAGGCCAGCGCTTCGACCGCCGCGCCATCGCGATCCGCCAAAGCCACGCGCCAGCCTTTTGCGGCAAACACCCGCGCCGTGGCGGCCCCGATGCCGGAGCCTGCGCCTGTGATGAAAATCGACTGTTGTGTCATGATCCGGCCCTCAGTCCACGAACTGCCCGCCCGCCGAGAACAGCGTCTGGCCGGTGGTGTAGCTGCTGGCGTCCGAGGCGAGGAAAAGGCAGGCTTCGGCCTGTTCGCGCGCCGTGCCCGTGCGGTTCATCGGCGTCATCGACATGGCCCATTTGTCCTCTTCCGTGCCCTTCTCGAAATCCCACATCGGCGTTTCGGTAAAGCCGGGTGCCAGCGCATTGACGCGGATGTTCTGCGGCGCAAGTTCGAGCGCCATCACCTTGGTCATCATGATCACCCCCGCTTTCGCCATGCAGTAGGGCCCGGAACCGTGGATCGGAATCTTACCGGCAGTCGAGGCGATGTTGACGATGGTGCCGCCCTGCCCTTGCTTTTGAAGCTGACGCCCAACAGCACGGGCGGAGCGCAGAACGCCCATCATGTTGATGTCGATCATGTTTTCGAACACCGGCGTTTCGACATCGAGAATGGGCATCGGATCGAGCCGGATGCCCGCCGCAAAGACACCGATATTGACCTGACCGAAGGCTTTTACAGTCGCCTCGACCATGGCGTCACAATCGGCTTCGGACTTGGTGTTGACCCTGACCTGAATGGCCTCGCCGCCCATGGCTTTGATCCGGGCTTCCGTGTCGTCGCTCGGGTTGAGATCAGCCAGTACGAGCTTGGCCCCTTCCTCGGCAAATCGCAGGGCAATCGCCTGCCCGATGCCGCTTGCGGCCCCCGTCACGATGGCCACTTTGCCGTCGAGTTGTTTTTTGGTCATGTCATCCTCCGATCACGCCCGCCATCGCGAGCCGCATGCACAGGAGGTTAGGACACGGGAGGCCGGCCCACTTGATACACCGGGCATGACCTGTTTGCATTCCCGGCACAGTCCCCATCGGGGTGTATAAAAAAGACGCCCCGAAACGGGGCGTCAGGCTCAGGGTGGTAAATCGGGGGACCCGGCTCAGGCGGCGGTTTCCGCCTCGCCCAGATCGCCGAGATAGAGATGGTGCAGCTTTTCAGGGTCCTGCATCAAAGTGGCACAATCGCCCTCGTAGACGATGGACCCGCGCCGCATCACATAGGCCCGGTCGCCGATTTCGAGCGCGAGATTGGCGAATTGTTCGACCAACACCACCGCAAGCCCCTGATCGGCGAGACGGCGCACGCCTTTCATCAATCGGCTGACCACAACGGGCGCGAGACCCGCCGACATCTCATCAATCAGGATCACCCGCGGGCGGCCCACCAAAGCGCGCCCGATCACGACCATCTGCTGCTCGCCGCCCGAGAGCATCATGGAGGCCACATCGCGGCGCGCCAGCAACTCCGGGAACAGTTCATAAACCTCATCGAGGCTCGAATCCTCATGCATCCCGACCTTGAGGTTCTCCTCTGTGGTCATGGTCCCGAAAATCGTCCGCCCCTGTTCGACATGGGCAATGCCCGACAGCGCGCGCTGGCCGGGTTTCAGTTTGCCGACGTCATTTCCCGCCACAAGGATCGTGCCGGAGGCCACCGGGCAGACGCCGGAGATGCCTTCAAGCAGCGTGGTTTTGCCCGCGCCATTGGCGCCCAGAAGCACGCTGATCTCGCCCGCGCGTGCGATGAGATTGAGGTCGCGCACCACCGGGATACCGATACGGTTGATCACCAGGCCCTTGGTTTCCAAGACGTTCATTCCGCCGCCTCCTGTTCGAAATCAATGCCCATATAGGCTTTCTTGACGACCGGCATATCGAGCACTTGCGCGGTCGGCCCCTGTGCCAGAACCGTGCCGAAATCGAGCACCGTCACCTGCGAGCACGCCGTGCGTACCAGATCCATGTCATGCTCGATGAGCAACACGGACGAGCCGAAGCGCGCCGGGATTTCCGCGATGCGTTTGCCCAGCATGACGGCCTCCGCATAGGACTGACCGGCGGCGGGTTCGTCGAGCAAGATCACCGGCGGACGGGCCGCCACCACGCCCGCGACATCGAGCAAACGCCGCGCGCCCGAATCGATGGCGCTGATCGGGGTCTGGGGTGTCGGGCAATCGAGCCAGGCCAGAACCGCGTCGATCTGCGTATCGCTGAGCCCACCGCCCGAAGCGAGATTGACATAGTCCCCGACCGAAAGATCGGGCGAAATCCGCGTGGTCTGCCAGGTCCGGCGCAGGCCCGCATGGGCCCGGTCGCAGGGCGTCAGCCCTTCCATCGGCTTGCCTTGGAACAAGACGCTGCCCTCGTAGCGGAAAAGATAGCCGGTGAGCGCATCGACAAAGGTCGATTTCCCTGCACCGTTCGGGCCGATGAGGCCCACGACCGTCGCTTTCGGTACCGAGAGCGACGCGCCATTGAGCGCCACCACATTGCCATAGCGCACGGTCAGTTCGCGGGCTTCCAACACGGTTTCGACCTCGGCGGCTTCACGCGCGGCTGGCAGGGATTCGACACCGGCGCGCGGGGCTTTGGAAGTACGTTTGGGCATGATCTTGCCCCAGAGCCGCATGAAGGTTTCGCTGATCGTCTCGCCGGTGGAAAGCGCCTGCACAGCGCCGAGACCGAAAAACACGCTGCCCAGGTCCTGCGGCAGGTTCAGACGGCGCAGAAGCTCCGGGAAAAGCGCCACAAGCACGCCGCCCAAAATGGCGCCCAAGGGAAACTGCGCACCGACCATGATCGCCACGGCAAAGAGCACAAGCGATTGCATCATCGAGAAGTTTTCCGCCAGAAGCGTGCCCATATAGCCCGCCAGAAGCCCGCCGGAAATGCCCGCGATAAACGAACTGATAGCGAAGGCGCTGAGCTTTGCCCAAGGCACGGAAACGCCCAGAGAGGCCGCCGCACGCTCGGAATGGCTCACGGCCAGCCAGGACGCGCCCAGCTTTGAGCGCGACACGAATTCGAGCGCCACGGCGACGATGCCGTAGATCGCCAGCACGAGGATGAAATAGCCCTGATCGCTGTCAAACCCCATCGGGCGTTCGACCATTTTGAACGAGGTTTGCCCCGGATAGGTGATGGTGCCGAGCACCACGCCGAAGGCCACGGCAAAGCCCAAGGTCACGATGGCAAGGTTGATGCCCCGAAGGCGCAGCGCAGGCAGACCAATGGCCAGACCGAAGGGCAGCGCCGCAAAGCCGCCGATCAGGAGCCAGACGAAAAACCCGCCGGGAAAGCCGATGAGATTGAGATAGCCGACGGTCCATGCGCCGACACCCGCAAAGCTCATCTGACAGAGCGAGATCATCCCCGCGCGCCCGACGACAAGCCCGAGGCTTTGCAAAGACATGCCGATGATGAACACGGCGGTCAGGAGGAAAATCCAGTAAGACGGCAACAGCAACAGGCACAAAGCGCCCGCCGCGACCACCAGTGCCGCCACTTTGGAGGCGGCCATGTAACTATCGCGCTTCATCCCAACGGGCTCCTCTTTGCGACCACATGAGAACGGTGAGAATGACAAGGAACGGCACGGCGGCGCGGTATTGGTTGAGGCCGACGAACCCGCTCGCCAGACCTTCGATCACGCCGATGGCGATGCCGCCCACGAGGGCCGCGCGGAAACTGTTGAACGATCCGACGAGGGTGGCGGCAAAGGCCGGCACGACCAAAAGGCTCAGAGAGCCGAAATCCGGCGAGCGCAGGGGCGCGATGAGCATGAGCGCAATCGTCGTGACCGCGCCGCTCAAAGCCCAGACGCCTAGCGCCAGACGCCGCACCGGCACGCCCAGAAGCTCCGCGGCCATCGGGCGTTCGGAGAGCGCGCGCAGCTGAAGCCCGGTGCGGGTGCGACCCAGAAATTGCTCGACCGCGATGGTCAGGGCAACGGCGAGACCGATGGCCACGAAAGACGCATTGGTGACGGTCACGCCCGCAATCTTGAACCCGGCGCCGCCGATCAGATCGGGGAAGGCGCGCGGATGCTGGCCGCCGGTGAAACGCAGGCCGAGAGCGATGAGACAGACCAGAAGCGCTGCGGTCACAGCCGCTTTCACCGAGGGTGTGGAACCGGAAAACCAGATGGTTGTGACAAAACCGACCACGACGGAGGCAAGTGTGCCTGCGACGAGCCCGGTCAGAACGGCGGGCACCAACGGGTAGCCGTATTCCACCAGCATGACCATGACGAAGGCACCCACGGCGCCCAGAGCTGTTGCGGTGAAATTCACCACGGCGACGAGCCGATAGGTGAAGACCACGCAGACCCCGAGAATCGCATAGGCCCCACCGGCGGACAGCCCGGCAATGGCGGATGTGAGGAGGGATTCCATGACGTTATCCTTGCACTGCAAAGCGGGACGGCAGGCCTGATTTCCGCCGTCCCTTGGGAGATGATGTTAGTCGACGGTAGGAAGTTCGATCCACTCGGGCGTCACGACCTCCCAGACCCCGTCGTTAAGTTTGACAACCTTGGTGGAGCGCATCGGGCTGTCGGTGGAACCCTCGCCAAAGCGGTAGGCCCCGGCTGCGATCGGATAGGAGGCGGGCTCCATCTCGCGCAGCGCCTTGGTCACCGCTTCGCGTGTGACTTCGCCGTCGATCCCCTTGATCACATCCGTGATGATCTTACCGGCGAGAAAGCCGCCCTGAGAAAAGGCGCTTGGCGTGATGCCAGCCGGTTCGATGAGGTCGTACCATTCCTGATTGGCGTCGTTTTTCAGCGTGTAGGGTTCCCATTCCGTACCGACATAAATCGGCTGCGGCGAATCCTTCAGGGCTGCGGCAACACCCTCGGTATAGCCCGAGGCGAGGAAGACCCAGTCGATGCCGGAAATGCCCTGCGCATCGGCGGTGTTGATCCACTGAACGATGCCCGGCTCGACCTGATTGGTGAAGACCGCGTCACAGCCCTCATCGCGCGCCCGGATCAGGTAAGGCGTCAGATCGCCTTGCACCGGCAGCGTCATGTCGAGGATGTGCAGCGAATTGCCGGTGATCAGCTCCCATTCCTTGAGCGCGGTTTCCATGGCCTCTTTCCAGCCGCCGATCACATAGTTGAAGGCACAGACCTTTTCCGCGCCAAGCTCTTCGCTCGCGAAGTAGAGCATCGCGGTCGAGAGCACGTAGGGACCGGGGCTCACGGAGGCCACGGAAGGAGAGGTGAAACATACCGGATCGACACCGAGACCTGCGATATCCATCACATTGGACCGCTGGTACAGCTGGGCGTTCACGCCGCAATCCAACAGGCTGGCGTTGCCTGCCATGGCGACGACTTTCTTGTTGTCGATCAGGTTGCGCGCGGCCTGTGTCGCCACCAGAGGATCGCCCCGGTCGTCGGCGATCTCGAACGCGACCTCACAGCCGTCGATCCCGCCTGCCGCGTTGAGCGCGTCGAAATAAGCGGCGGTGGTTTTCGGACTGGCTGAAAAATCCACGGGACCTGTGACGGTCGCGACGGCGCCGATCTGGATCGGGCCTTTCTCACAGCTCGGCCCTGCCAAAGCCGCGCCGGTCATCAGCAGAAGGCCCACGCCGGCGAGTGTCCCGATCTGCGTCGTTTTATATGGTGTTGTCATTGTCTTTCTCTCTCTCCCTTAGTGATCACGGCTTATGCGTGGCCGTGGTGTTTTCTGGCGTCTCAGGACAGGCCGGACACCGAAATCTCAGTTTTCTGCGTCTGTGGCGGGCAGGCGTTGGAAGCCGATGAACACAAGCTCCTCGTCGCCATTCACCCAGTGATGCATCGTGCCCGGGTGAAACACGATCCAATCCCCCGGCGCGAAGGCGAAGGACGAGGCCGTGCTGCCGTCCGGTGCGTCATTGCCCATGGTCCCGTGCCCCGCGACGATATAGGCGACATAGGGATCGGGGCCGTCGTGGCTGACGATTTTGCCGCCCGGTGCCACGCGCCCCTCGAACAGCAAATGTCCCTCCATGCCCTGCCACATGAGGCCGTAACTGAACCCCTCGTTGGCCTGACCTGCGATTGCCGGAATCTCCGTCAACGCCGGGGCTTCGGTTGTGGTGTAGTGCGGGACCCCGGACGCATCGTCCTCGACCACGAAAATTTCTGCGCTGGCCATCCAAGGCATCAAAAGCGCGGCGCTTATTGTCAGACTGCGACGCATCATCCTCTCCTCACGCAGTCCGAATGCCATAGCCGCCATCGACATAGATCGGATGCGCGACCGAGAACGGCAGGTCGCCCGCAGCCAGCAGGGCCACCGTGCGCCCGACATCTTCCTCCTCGCCCCAGCGGTTCATCGGCACATGCCCCGCGGCGATATGGGCCTCTATGGCCTCGGTCGGAGAGCCCTCGCCCGCCGTGGTCATATCGGTGCGGATAAAGCCGGGGCGGACCTCCTGCACCTGAATGCCATGGCCCGCGAGCGTCAGGGCAAAGAGACCCGCCACCATCGAGAGGCCGGATTTCGAGATGCAATAGTCCGGGATCGCGACCGACACATGATTGGCGGCGATCGAGGTGATGAAGATCATCGAGCGCGCAAAACCCAGAGGCTCCGCCGCCACCATCAGCCGGGCCATGGCCTGCGCCAGAAACAGGTTGCCGCGCAGGTTGATGTTCATCGTATGCTCATAGGCCTCGCGGGTGAGCGTCAGCACATCGCTCAGGGCCAAAGGCGCAACGCCGGCGTTGTTGACCAGACAGTCGATGCCTCCGAACGCATCCCATGCCGCCTGCGCCAGAGCGGTATGGCCGTCGAGATCGGCGATATTGCCTTGCAGGAACCGAACCCGCGCCCCCTCGGCCTCCAGCGCCGCCACCGTCTCGTGCGCAACCTCATCGTCATGCAGGTCGATCAGCACAAGATCGAAGCCGCGTGCGGCCAAAGCCATGGCGCATCCGCGCCCCAATCCGCGCCGTCCTCCCGTGACGACCGCCACAGGCTTGTCTCTCTCGACCATTGTCATGTCCTCCCTCTCTTTGATCTGAGCTTACGCAGAGGGGAAAACGCGCTTTGACATTGCAGGCACTAAAACTTTGCAGGATCGGCGCAGCTTTATGCGTGCTGTGTTTGCACAGTGCGCTTTTGTGCGGAGAACAAAAAAGGGGGCCTCGCGGCCCCCTTTTTAACACGATTTAAAACCCGGGTGCGCTCAGTTGACCTGAAGCGACGCCCCGCTGGTCCGGGCGATCAGATCGCGCGGCGAGAGGCCGAAATGGGCTTTGAAGGCGCGATTGAAACTCGAAACATTGGTGAAGCCCATGGAATAGGCGATCTCACAGATCAACTGCTGGCCGCCGCCCTTGCGCTCCAACTCCATGCGGCACATTTCAAGGCGTCGCTTGCGCACCCAACGCATCGGCGAGGTGCCTTCGGCTGCGAAAATTTCCGACAGGTAGCGGGCGCTGATGCCGATGCCCTGCGCGATTTGCATGGGACTCAAATCCTCGTCATGCAGGTGTTCGTCGATGAAATCCTGCGCGCGTTTGAGGATTTTACGCCGCCCGGACGAGGTGGTCTGCTGACCCGCGCTGAGATTGGCATTGATCACCTCGCCCAGAAAACTCAAAAGCGATTGCGAAAAGATGCGCGCGCCACGGTCCTTGAGATGATGGTTATTCGCCACCGCGCCATACATCATCTGTTTTGCCACACAACCCAGTCCGCTTTGAATGTCGAGCGGTTTGCCCAGAACATCGTCCACGGAAATCGCATGCGCCCGCAGCAGTTTGCCGGGCACCCGAAGCCAGATCGCATCGAGCTCGTCCGACATGGCGATCTCATATTCCTCGCGGGTGTTCAGAAGCGTCAGATGATGGCTTTTGACGATACAGTCATGCCCGTTGCCGTTGCGGTTGAGATGCCGGATCTCGACCCCGCCCTGAAGCGGCATGCAGGCGAAATACTGGCCGTCCTCACCGTCTGTCATGTGGCGTTCGAGACGGCGCGACTTGCTGTTGCTGGCGCGATGTTTCGAGCGGATCAGCGACAGGTCGCCCATGGACGATACGATGAATTTGGCGCGCGCGTCCTTGGGCCATGACACGTCGACACGGGTAAAGATCGACCCGACAATTTCGGGGTCGAAAGCCCTCATGTTGACGACGGACGTCCCCGGCATAGCGATATGTGCGTTCATTGCCTCCTCCCTGGCGATGGTGCGTTCGCCCCTGTGCCCCGGCATGCGTCCTCCACACATGACCCCGGAACCGGCGAACAAGTGCCCCACTTTACGTAAGGTCTTCGGTCTGCATAGCCTGTTTTCTCAAATCCCCGATTCCGGGGTCGGAAAACCGACGGTGCTTGACCTTGTGTAACTTATGTAGGATTGTCGGACAATAGGAAAATACGACAGAGGCAAACCGCTTCCGCTTCCTCAAAGCGGCTCGCACGAACGGTGCCGCTCATGTTATGAAAGCCGCGCCTCGTTTTGCGCCCGATAGAAAGAGACCGATTTTGACCGAGACGCCGCGTTCTTCCGCATCGACCCTGTCGACCCTGAAACTGGAACCCGGCTACAAACGTGTGGCGGGCGCGATCGAGGCCCAGATCGTCAGCGGTCAACTCAAGGCCGGTGAGCTCTTGCCGACGGAAACCGATCTGGCCGACATCCTCGGGGTGCATCGCTCCACCGTGCGCGAAGGCATCCGGTCTCTCGAAAACGCAGGCCTTGTACAGCGCGGGGCGGGCAAACGCCTTCAGGTCGCGGTGCCCGATATGTCGGAGGTCGGCTCAGTCGTAACCCGTGCGCTGGGGTTGAAACAGGTGAGCTTTTTCGAGCTTTGGGAAATGCAGATGGTTCTGGAGCCCTTCGCGGCGCGCCTTGCCGCCGAGCGGATGCCGAAAGATCTCGAACGCGCCCTGCATGACAATGTCGCCAATCTGCGCGACAACCTTGACGATGACGACTACGTCATTCGCAATGACACGGAGTTTCACCACCTGATCGCGGAAGGTGCGCAAAATGCTGCGCTGTCCATGTCGGTCGCTCCGATCGGCGCGCTGCTGTTTTCCGCGACGGTCAATCTCTATTCGAATGTTCCCCAAGCCCGTCACCGGCTTTTGGCGGCGCATGAGGCCATTCTGCGGGCGCTTGTGGACCGGAATGCCAAAGAGGCAGAGACCTGGATGGCACGTCATATCCGGGACTTTCATCGTGGCTATGAGCTGTTCGGAGTCGATCTGCACGATCCGATCACGCTTGATCCCCGCGCCATGGATTTCGTCAATCCGCGAGATTAAAGCGTTTTGCCGCGGCCCTCGGTCTCAAGGACAGGCGCTGCGTCATGCGACGAAGAGGCACGGATCTCTCAAGGGGCGCTTGAGATCAGACCCCCGGCACGAAATCCAATCCGATATCGAGCACCGGTGCGCTGTGGGTGATCCAGCCCAGAGAAATCAGATCGACGCCCGTCGCCGCGACAGAGGCCGCTGTCTCTGGCGTGATCCCGCCCGAGGCTTCTGTGATCATACGACCGTCGACCATCGCCACAGCCTGACGCAACACCTCCGGCGTCATATTGTCGAGCAAAACCGCATCCGCCCCGATCTCAAGAACCTCGGCAAGCTGGTCGAGCGTGTCCACCTCGATCTCGATCTTCACCAGATGCCCCACCGTGGCCCGCACGCCCTCCAGTGCCGGGCGAATGCCGCCCGCGAGCGCGATATGGTTGTCCTTGATCAGCACCGCATCGGCCAGCGAATAGCGGTGGTTCATGCCACCCCCCGCCCGCACGGCGTATTTCTCAAGCGCGCGAAGCCCCGGCGTGGTCTTGCGGGTACAGGCAATCGCTGCCCCGCTCCCCGCCACTGCACGCACCAGTTCGGCCGTGACGGTCGCAACCCCCGACAGATGCCCCATGAAATTGAGCGCGGTGCGTTCGGCGGTCAAAAGGCTCCGCGAGGGGCCTTCGAAGGTGGCGATCTGCGTGCCGGGCGTGACCAAAGCGCCGTCTTCGACCAGCCGTGTGACTGTGATCTTGGGATCGACGAGATGACAGGCGATCTCGGCACAATCGAGCCCGGCGATCACACCGTCATGGCGCGACACAGCCGTGACGACGGAGCGATGTCCCGCCGGAATTGCGCCCACGGAAGTGATGTCGCCCGCCAGCCCGAGGTCTTCCTCAAGCGCCCGGCGCACCACGGGTTCGATCATCAGATGCGGCAGCGGGGCCAGACGAGAAACTTGGGTCACGTTACGATCTCCGGTTGCTTGGGCGCGGGGGCGAGGTGCCCCCCGCTCAGGGTGAAAATCTCATCGAGGGTCATACGGCGGCGGATGGGTTGGGGGTCCGTCCCGGGAAAATCGCTGCGGGCATGGCCGCCCCGGGATTCTTCGCGAAGCGCGGCGAAACAGACGATGCCAAGGGCTACGATGGCCGCATCCGCCTCCGGTCCGTCGCCCATTGCCAGCGGGCGCAGAGCGCACAAAGCCGCCTCGATCCCTGCCCCGTCCCGGATCATCCCGAGATGCTTTGACACGATGGCGCGCACCTCTTTGGTCTCTTGCGGCGGCAGGATTTGCGGCGCGGTCTGCGGGACAGTCTGCATCATGAGTTGACCATTGGCCACGATGTCCCGCGCCGCGCTCCGTCCCATCACCACCGCCTCCAAAAGCGAATTGCTGGCCAACCGGTTCGCCCCATGGAGCCCGGTACAGCCACATTCGCCCACGGCCCAAAGCCCCGGTACAGAACTGCGCCCGGAAAGGTCCGTCGCGATCCCGCCCATGTAGTAATGCGCCGCCGGACGCACCGGGATCGGATCGCACACCGGATTGATCCCCGCCTCAAGGCAAAACCGATGGATGATCGGAAATTTCGCGGCAAACTCCGCACCGATCGTTCGCGTTGCATCGAGGTAAACGCGCTCTCCTTGGCTGATCTGTGCCTGAATCGCACGGGCCACCACATCGCGCGGGGCCAGTTCCGCACCCGGTACGTCGGCCATGAAGCGTACACCTGCTCCGTTGATCAACCACGCCCCCGCGCCCCGCACTGCCTCGCTCACAAGCGCCAGCGGCGTGCGCGGCACATCGAGCGCGGTGGGATGAAACTGCACGAATTCCAAATCGGTGAGCACAGCCCCCGCCCGCGCCGCCATCATCACCCCCTGCCCGACATTGCCGCGCGGATTTGTGGTGGCGTCATAAAGTCCGCCGAGGCCGCCGGTGGCCAGCACGACGTTTGCGGTCGGCAAGATCGCCGCCTCGTCCCCGGTCTGAATCCAAAGCCCGGTGACAGCTCCGTTCGCCACACACACTCGCCGCGCCTCGATCTCTGTCAGGCAGGTGATCGATGGCGTGTTCAGCACAGCGGCGACCAGCGCTTCGGTGATCGCAGCCCCCGAACCGTCGCCGCCCGCATGCAGGATGCGGTGCCGCCCATGCGCGGCCTCAAGCCCGAGCGCATAGGCCCCGGTCTCATCGCGGTCAAAACGAACACCATAGTGTTCGAGCGTCTCAATCGCCACCCGCGCCTGAGACAGAATCCCCCGCGCAGCCTCCGGGTCGCAAAGCCCGGCCCCTGCACGCAGCGTATCGGCGACATGCTGTTCCGGGGCGTCCTCCGGGCCGACGCTCGCGGCAATCCCGCCTTGGGCCCAGAGGCTCGAACTTTCCCGGCCAAGCGCCGCCTTGGTCACAAGCACCACAGGGCGCGGCGCCAGTTCCAGCGCGGTCATCAGCCCGGCAATGCCGCTGCCGACCACCGCGATCTGACCCGCCAGCGGCGCGATGCGGGTCTCAAGAGGGCGCGGAGCGTCCATCAGACCGCCAGCATCCGCTCAACCGCGCGGCGTGCGTCATCCGCCACCGCCGGATCGATTGTGACCTCGTGCTGACCGGTCTCAAGCGCCGCGCGAATGTTGGAAAGGCTGATTTTTTTCATATGCGGGCAAAGGTTGCAGGGCCGGACGAACTCCACATCCGGGTGATGCACCGCCACGTTGTCGCTCATCGAACATTCGGTCAAAAGCAGCACGCGCGCAGGTTTCTTGTTGCCCACGAAATCGGACATCACCGCCGTGGAACCGGAGAAATCGGCCTCCGCCACCACCTCCGGCGGGCATTCCGGGTGGGCCAGAACGGTGACGCCGGGATAGGCCTCGCGCATACTGCGGATGTCTTGCGGGGTGAACAGCTCATGCACTTCGCAATGGCCTTTCCACGCGATCAGTTCCACATCCGTCTCGCGCGCAACGTTCTGCGCCAGATATTCGTCGGGCAGCATCAGCACCCGCTCGACGCCCAGGGATTCCACCACCTGTTTCGCGTTGCCGGAGGTGCAGCAAATGTCGGACGCCGCTTTCACCGCCGCCGAGGTGTTCACATAGGTCACAACCGGCACGCCGGGGTGCGCCGCCCGCAAAAGCGCGATGTCCTCGGGCGTGATCGAGTCCGCCAGCGAGCACCCTGCCCCCATGTCGGGGATCAGCACCGTTTTTTCCGGGTTCAGCAATTTGGCAGTTTCCGCCATGAAATGCACCCCCGCAAGAACGATGATATCGGCCTCGACATCCACCGCCTTGCGCGCCAGAGCCAGACTGTCGCCGACAATATCCGCCACGCCGTGAAAGATTTCCGGTGTCTGGTAGTTATGCGCGAGGATCACCGCGTTTTTCTCGCGTTTCAGTCTGAGAATGGCCTCGATATCGTCCTCGAACAGCATCCAGTCGGGATGCGGGATGATCTTGGACACGCGGTCGTAAAGCTCGGGCAGGCGCATGGTTGTCATAGAATCCTCCTTGTACTCTATTTGAGTACATCTTGGGTATGACTTATTCTCGCTGTGAGTTTATGTCAAGTCCATGACAGTCAGTGTCGCGAATAAGGAAGGCGCGCCCCCGAAAGCGCGCTCGCTTCCAGAATGGCGGAACGGTAACGGAACAGCTTGGCCGGACGCCCTCCCGTCTCACCGGACATCTCTCCGGTTTCCTCGATCAGGTTCTGCTGATCGATCTGACGGCGGAAGTTCGATTTGTGAAGCCGGACCCCCGTCAAAGCTTCGGTCATCCGCTGAAGATCCAGCAAGGTGAAGCTGTCGGGCATCAGTTCGAAGACCACCGGGTAATATTTGATCTTGGCCCGAAGCCGCGTGATGCCGGTGGCCAGAATGCGACGATGGTCCCCTGCCATCTGTCGGCCAAAGCCCGGTTCTTTCTCAAGCTGCGCTTCGTAAATCATTTCGTAGCGTTGCAAGACAAGGTCTTCATTCCAGATCGACCCGTTCAAACCAAAAAGAAACTCTACTCTTTGACGACGCGTTTCATCCCCATCCGCCCAGATCAGAAGCTGGTCGGTGATCTTTTCCAGAACAATGGGCCGACCGTCGCGGTGATCTTCCCACGGGAAATACTCATACCAACTGCGCCATTCCGGCTGCGCCGATCCCAGGGCTACCTGTTCGCGCACCAGCCCGAGATACCCGATGGAAATATGCCGCGGCTGACGATGCGGGTCCGACGCCTCCCCTGCCCGGTCGCGATCGGCAAAGGTGTAAAGCTGTTCGAGATAGCCCACCGGATGTCCGGTCTGGCTTTCGATCCAGGCGCGCAAGCCGCTTTGCAGGCTGCGGTGTCCGGTCTCAAAAGGCCCCGACGGCAACGCCGCCCCAACCCCGAGCGTCATGACGCGCGGCTCATTGTCCGTCACGGCGACGAGAACGGCGATCAGTTCGGCATGGGCGAGATTCTCGGGCAAGGGCAGGGTCCTGTGTGTCTCTGTCGATCAAACGGTTGAAAACCTGTCGGCATAAAAGAAGCCGCACACCCGTTTACCCCGGCTTTCCCGGTTTCGATAGATTACACAATGACAAAACAGACCTTTTGGTCGATTTTCAGGGCGGGATCACAGCTTTCCGCTCAGATCTCGATACAGGGTCTGGCAGAAACGCTTTCGCGCGCGATTGTCTCGGGGCGATGTGCATTCCCAAACGGCGGAGCATGGCCTGTCCCGGATGGAAACGAATGCATCCCTCCGCTTCTCTAGTTTATAATACATTCTAAAATGCATTTCATTTACGATCATATGTCAAAAAAGGATATATTTAGAGACGTTCGGGAATTTGCCGAGTATTTTCCTCTGCTCAATCAGAAGCCTGTTTCGCCTAGCCTTGTTCGGCGTCTGACATCGGGCTTACTCTGGCCACCGTCTCGACCTTTTGGGCGACTATCCGATCAGCATATCTGTCGCGTGGCCTGTCGCGGCAGATCGGTGTCGGTGCAGGCAGGGCGCGCGCGATGTCCGACAGGCCCGATGTGTTCAACCCTCAGCGCATTGCGATGCCGGTGCGCGTTGCGTTTTGTGTGACTCGCGTCGTGCGGATACGCTGGTCGAGCACGTTAAGCTATAGGCGTCGGCCACGTCTCTCCTACCAAATATAGAAAATACTTGATCGAATCCGACTCTTTCGGCAATAGTCACGGAAAAGAAGCGATAAACGCCAAATTCCGTGATCACGATTTCCGAATTTGTGCACGGGATTTAGGGGCAAGACATTTCATCAAGGGTGGCCAATAGCCGTCTCGATGGGCAGACAAAGGCGAATGACATGGCGGACGGTACGTCCAATCATCAAGACCTCAATGAGGTCATCCGTCAACACTCCGAAGCGCTGGCCGCGCAGTTGCATTCGCAGCGCGAAAGCCTGTTCCCGCCGGACGCGTCGAAACAGATGCGCAAGTTCATGTCGGGCGAGGCCGCAGCCCTTCTAGGCGTCAATGACTCCTACCTGCGCAAGCTCCATCTCGATGGCAAAGGCCCCTCCCCCGAACAGACCCCCGGCAATCGCCGCCTCTATTCAGCACATGATATTCAGGCGCTTCGGGAGCTTTTGGAAAAAACAGCACGCAAACCGGGCGATTACCTGCCCGGTCGCCGTGAGGGCGATCACCTGCAAATCATCGGCGTGATGAACTTCAAGGGCGGTTCCGGTAAAACCACGACCTCCGCCCATCTCGCGCAGCGTCTCGCCCTTTTGGGCTACCGCGTTCTGGCCATCGATCTCGATCCGCAGGCGTCCTTGACCGCGCTGCATGGTGTTCAGCCGGAATTCGACCTCGACGATGGCGGTACGCTCTATGACGCGATCCGTTATGACGACCCCGTGCCGATCCGTTCCATCATTCGCCCGACCTATATCCCCAATCTCGACCTGATCCCGGGCAACCTCGAACTGATGGAATTCGAACACGAAACCCCGCGCGCCCTGTCTCAGGGCAACGCCGGACTGTTCTTCTTCCGCGTCCGGGAGGCCCTCGCTCAGGTCGATGAAGACTACGATGTCGTGGTGATCGACTGCCCGCCGCAGCTGGGCTTTCTCACCATGTCGGCGCTTTCGGCCTCCACCGGCGTCCTCGTCACCATTCACCCCGAGATGCTCGACGTGATGTCGATGTCCCAGTTCCTGCGCATGACCGCCGATCTGATGGATGTGATTGCCGAAAGCGGTGCCGATATGTCTCACGACTGGATGCGCTATGTGCTCACGCGCTACGAGCCCTCGGACGCGCCGCAAAACCGGATCGTTGCCTTCCTGCGCACGATGTACGGCGACACGGTGCTCAATGCGCCGATGCTCAAATCCACCGCAATCTCCGATGCCGGCCTGACCAAGCAGACGCTCTACGAGGTCGAACGCTCGGCCTTCACGCGCTCGACCTATGATCGCGCGATCGAAAGTCTCAATGCCGTGAACGACGAAATCGCCGATCTGATTCAGAAAACCTGGGGGCGCTCATGACCACCAGTAAGAAAAAGCGCATGTCCATGCTCGACAGCCTTGCCTCTGCCGGAGCCCCCTCCCCCACCACCGCGACCTCGATGATGACGAACAATCGCGCTCTGCGCTCCGCGCGTGATGCGGTCGATAGTCACCGCGTCTGGGATCTCGATCCCGCAGAGGTGCTGGATGATCGTTTGTCCGACCGTCTCGATCCGGAGGATGTCGCCGATCTGCGCGATGCGATTGAGGCCAATGGCCAGACCGTGCCCATTCTGGTGCGCCGTCACCCGAGCGAGCCGGACAGATACCTGCTCGTTTATGGCCGCCGTCGTCTTGAGGCGATCCGCACCTCCGAGAAGGTCGAAAAAGTGCGCGCCTTGGTCGCCAATCTCGACGATGACGCCGCCGTGCGTGCGCAAATCTCCGAGAACATGGCGCGACGTGACCTCTCCTACATCGAAAAATCTCTTTTTGCCCAAGAGCTTATCGAAAACGGCTTTGGCACGCAGGCACAGGTTGCCGAGGTGCTGACGGTCACGAAATCCTCGATCTCCATGGCGTTGACCATTGTCGAGATGGTGGGATCTGATTTGATCCGCGCGATTGGCCCGGCCCATGGCATCGGCCGTCCACGGTGGGATGCTTTGGGACGTGCCATCGAAGAGGCCGGGCTGGATCGCGAGGCGCTGATCCGGGCGGCGGAGGATGTCTATACCGGGGCGCAGGTCGATCTGGTTATCGAGGGGCAGGTGTCTGATCCGACCGATCTCTCGGTCGCGGCGTTTGAGGCGGTGGCAAAGCTGGTGGAGAAGGCCAGCAAGAAACGTCCCCCCGCGCCGCCCTCCCGCGCTTCGAAGCAACAGAAGATTCTGACCTTTGACGGTGCCCGAGGGGGCTCGGTGAAACGCTCCGCAAAGGGGCTTGCGATCACGCTGGAGGACGGCGCCTTTGCCGATTGGATGATGGCCGAGGCCCAGGGTTTGATTTCCGAACTTCACACGCGTTGGAAAGAACGCGGCGAAGACTGAAGACTAACGAGCAGAAAACAACAAAACAGGAGGCACGAGCCGACAAAAGAAAAGGCCCCGTAAAGACATCGCCCTACGAGACCCTAACTTGTTTCTAGCACCTTCAAGGTAGTGTCGCGCGCATCAATTCGCAAGTCCAAAGTGATTCGCGAAGCGGGAATTCTTTGTCTTCGTGAACAGAAATGACCTACACACCCGTCTCGCCGTTTCGGCGAACCATTGATGCTGTCATCTTGAAGCATCAGGCGCGCTCCAACGCGGAGCTGCCCCCCAGTGGCGTCAACAAATGGGAAGCCCTGCGCGAACTGTCCGCCGCACGGGAAGCCTTTGGGCTGACCGATCGTGACATGACCGTGCTTCAGGCCCTTGTGAGCTTTCATCAGGCGACGATTTTGGGTGGCAATGACAGCAATCTGGTCGTGCACCCGTCGAACAACTCGATCTGTGAGCGTCTGAACGGCATGCCAGCCTCGACGATGCGCCGTCATCTCGGCCGTCTGGTCCATGCGGGCGTCGTGATCCGTCGTGATAGCCCGAATGGTAAACGCTACGCGCGCCGCTTCGGCGAGGAAAAGATCATCTACGGTTTCGATCTGACCCCGCTTGCACAGCGTTTCGAGGAGTTCTGTGAAGCCGCCGAGCAGATCAGGGCCGAGCAGGAGGCCTTTCAGCGTCTCAGAGAGGCTGTGAGCCTCATGCGCCGCGACCTGGCGTCTCTGAGTGTCTATGGCGAAGAGCTGCGCCCTGACCTGTCAATCTGGACCCAGTTTGCGGATCTCGCGGCCCTGACGGCACGCAGTCTTCGTCGCAAGTTGCAGATGGCTGATTTGGAGCGGCTTGAAGGCGATTTGCGGCGCGCGCTCGATCGGGCACGTAACATTCTCGAGCCGGTTGTTTCAGAGAATATGAGCACCAATGAGTCTCATAATGAGCAGCACTATCAGAATTCAACTAAAGACTCTTATGACTCTGAACTTCGCCAAGAATTGGCAAAAGGCGGCGAGGCGGTCTCCCCTGCCCTTTCCGATCATTTGACGGATGGTGAGGAGGAATTCGGGACTGAAGCCGAGGCAGATCTGGCTCCGCCCGAACCTGACATCCCGATGCCCAACTTGCCGCTCGGTTTGGTCTTGCGCGGATGTCACGAAATTCTGACCTATGCGACCGGTCCTGTTCGGCACTGGCATGAGTTTGTCCGAACCGCAGAAATCGTTCGCCCGATGATGGGTATCTCGCCTTCTGCCTGGGACGAAGCCAAGCGTCATATGGGCGCTGTCGAGGCCTCCGTCGTGCTGGCGGCAATGTTGGAACGTATCAGCGACATTCGATCTCCGGGCGGCTATCTTCGCAGCTTGAGTGCCAAGGCGGCTTCGGGTGAGTTCTCCTCCGGTCCGATGGTGATGGCTCTCATGCGCAAACAGGCGGCATAATGTTCGATGGCCTGTCCGATGGAAGGACGAGTTCACAGATGTGAACGTGTTTTCCAGACGTCATATCTCGGACTGGATTAGAGTCTAAATAGGTTTTGGGTTTAGACACTGTTGGGCCGGATTTGTGTCTGTTTATAGCGATCCGCCAAGAATGTGAATCGTTGGATTTCCCCTTAAGGCTGATCTGTGATTCCTTTTGTAGGGGGAAGATCTCATCATGGGAGACCTTTTGGGAAACGCACTACGGATGCGGCTTAAGAAACTGATGGAGAAAGGGGGAACCGTGTGAAGCCCGCGCCGCACCATGAGCGCTCTGGAATGCTGCTTCGGCACTAGACTGAACCGAGCAGGAAGTGGCGTCGCGATGCAATATCTCCATAGGTGGGGCGAAAGTGACAATGGCCATTGCGATGCCGTTGAGTGAGGGCATCCACTTCATTGATTTAAAGGCGGAACACTCTAGAAAGTAGGAGGCAGTGTTCAAGCCCCCTGCCCTAACGCCTGCTCCGGTCTTCTGGTTCACAGCTGTGAACTTTGGTTGAGTATTTATGCAGCCGGAGGCGAGGTGATTGCCGTTTAGCATGTCAGAATGGGCAAATTTTTGAAGGTACCACGCGTGCCGACGAGGTTAAGTTCACAGCTGTGAACAATCACCTGCTGTTCAGAAAACGGGAACGCGGCATGCAAGGGGTTCACGTGTACCGCGGGTCGCAGCGGCTTGTGAAATGCCAGTCCGCAGTCGGAAACCGTTTGACAATTTCCGCCAGCAATCTGCCTGTCTGTCGGGGCCGTAAAGTGATCGTGGCAACGCCCAATACAGATTTCGGACAGATGAAAAAGCAAAAACCGGAGGCTGCCTTTTCATGTTCCGCCTGGGCTCTTCATAGGTCCGCGGTTTTGGTCAAGTTGACCCTGAGCCTGTCCTTTCGACGCTGATACCGTCGCGCAGGGAGTGACCGGAAAACAGTGCCAAACGCTCTTTCTCGGGCAGACCGGATCGGAGCCCAGCATCGAGTGCGGTGTGCTTGATGAAACGGGCCACATGGTTGTCGTTCAGCCGGTTCTCCGGTGCACGCTTTCCGTCGCGCGAGGTCTGCACGAAGATCGGCCTGAGGTCGATCTTGGAAAAGTGTAGCCACTGTTCGAGTGCATGGACGGGGCAGGTCGGTTGCTTGCAGCCTCGGGCAATCTCGATCTCTCGCTACCTGGTTTTGGCGTTCCGTGTCAGGAGACCGCCGTCACCAGCTTTGCCTTTCACGGATTCGATCCAGCCCGTGCAGGCCATAGGGCAGGGGGGCGACCATCGCGCGGATGTCTTCGGACCAAATTGCCTCCTTCTGCGCCTGTGACCGAGCGTGTTTGCGTTTGATCACGGACAGCACGGGGGGCGAGGGGACGGTTTTTTCGATCAAGGATGAAACCCCGTTGCGAACAGTTTCAGGACAGACCCGTGAGGCGCGCTCGATCGTCAAGACCGAGAGGGTAGGGGAAAGGCTCGACCCGAAGGCTAGATCGGGGAGATCACGGTACTTCCGGGAGTAACGCCGTCTGTTGGGGCGGCTGGAGCGGGCAGGGGAGTTACGCCCGGGCGATCTGCTCGGACCGGCGGGTGAATCCTCCCTGCCGCCCGAGCTGTGCTGGCGGGAATGGATACGCCGGATCGAGGCCGTCCTCTTTGCCTCTGCCTGCCCAGTGCCGCGCGAAGATCTGGCGCGGGTCGTGGGGCAGGGGGCCTCAGTCGTCTTGTTGGTCGAGGACCGAGCCGCCGATCTGGAGGGACGGGCCTTTGAGATAGCTCAGGTCGCTGGCGGCTGGATATTCCAGACGCGGACCACCGATGCATCCGCGATCCGCGCCGCGGCGGGTGTCGGGGACCAGTTGCTGGAATTGAGTGAATGCGTCGTCGTGGTGCTTGGCGACTATCGCCTACCACCAGCCGATCTCTCGCGACCTGATCGGGACTGGGCCACGGTCGCCACGGCGAGGGGCACCCTATACCTTCGTCACCTCCGAACAGTTTCTTGTCGCGTTCGGGTTGGAGAGCCTTCGCGATCTTCCCGACGGGAGCCGTTGGAGGATGCTGGGGGGGGGGGGAAGCGCCACAAGTCGATTTCGGGTAACGAGTTGCCGGTCTCCGATGCCGATGCCTGACGCAAACTCGGTCGTTTTGAGTATCGTTTCATTTGCAGCGCAACGATTCAGGAGGGAGTCCTGAAATGCTCAATATTTCAATGTGATAATCGTTTCGTGCTTTTGATGAAGGCGGCTTTTGCCTCCTGACGCCTGAATCGTTGCAAAATCCGTGAAACGAAAACTTGCGCCGAAGAAAAATTCTGGTGTATCAATGTTCTAATCGTTTCACACTTGCGGGATATCGTTTCATGGCCTTGTCGGATCAAGACATTCTAGACTTTGTGGGCGAGAATCCGGGTACTGGACGCAATGCCATTCGGAAGGGCGTTGCAAGGGATGTGAGCGAAACCACTGTATGGCGGCTCTTGAAGCGCATGGTGGAAGACGGTCGCCTCGAGGTATCTGGCAAGGGCAGGGCCACGGGATACAGGATCGCCGGGGGCGCGGTCGTTCGGGCGCATTTGTCGACGCCGTACAACAGGCGGGCTCCCGTGTTCTATCGACCGGAGTTTCTCGATGCATACGTTCCGGGAAAGACTTGGTATCTGTCTGCAGCTCACCGGGAAAGATTGTTGGAGGCTGGCCGTCCGCAGGGAGGCGCAATTCCGGCCGGAACATACGCGCGTCGGATCCTTGAACAGCTTCTGGTCGATCTCAGCTGGGCGTCGTCCAGGATGGAGGGGAACACCTACGATATTTTGCAGACCGAGCGATTGATCAGGTTTGGCGAGGAAGCTGCGGGAAAGGATCGGAAAGAAGCCCTGATGATCCTGAACCATAAGGAGGCCATCCAGTATGCGGTCGACAATCTCGATGAGATCGGGCTCAAACGTCCTGATCTGTTCGCGATTCATGCGCTGCTCTCGGATGGCCTTCTGGCGGACCCTGCGATGGCGGGCCGATTGCGAGCGATGCCGGTCGGCATTTCGCACTCGAGCTATCGACCGCTCGACGATGCGGTCATGATCGCAGAGGAGTTCGACATCCTGCTGCACAAGGCTGCGCAGATCACCGATCCGTTCGAGCAGTCCTTTTTCCTCCTCGTGCACATCCCGTACCTTCAGGCCTTTGCCGACGTGAACAAGCGAACCTCGCGCGTGGCCTCGAACATCCCGCTTCTGAAGTCGGACCTTGCGCCGCTGTCGTTCACGACGATGGACGACAGCGACTATATCGACGGGCTCATCGGGATCTATGAATTGAACAACGTCGCGCTGCTGCGTGAGGTCTACATGGACGCCTACCTGGCATCCGCGGAAAAGTACCGAATTCTTCGCGCTGAGGTGGAGAGCCCGGAAAAGGCAGCCCTTGCCTATCGGGAATTCGTTCGCGCCGCGGTTCGGCGTTGCGTTCTCGAATTCAAGGAGTTCCGAAACGATGCGGTTGATGAGATGGCTTTGGCTGCTGGCGTGCCCGATGCCGATCGAGCGGATGTTATCGCTTACGTCCGTGAGCAGATCGCAGGGCTCCATGAGGGCAACGTCATCCGCTATCGGCTGAAACCAGATGACCTGAACGGAGTAAACCTGCGTTAGATCGTCGTCGCTCTCGTGATCCAAAACCATCCGCACAGCGCGGGGGAAATCCATTGGCGAAATGTTTTCCGGGTGAGGTCGGTCACGCCGTGCAATGTCATAGACCGACCTTAAGTATATGGTAGTTATGCATTTTCCCGACGCTTGCGGACGTGCACCACGACGACCATAACGATGAACATCAGGAAAATCATTGCGTTGACCAATGTCGAGAGGCTGAACAATTCCGGTTTCAACCCATAGCGCAACGATCCCCAAGAGAGCGTTGGCAAGACCGGAATGGCACCGAGGTTGTAAAACGAGATGTCGAGATTGTTGAAGGCCAACAGAAAGCTGGTGAGAAAGGCCCCCATGAGCGCGGGCCAGATGGCGGGCAAGGTGATCTCCCAAAACACCCGAAGCGGGGGGGGGCGCCAAAGACTTTTGCAGCTTCTTCCAGCGCCTGTGTGACGTCAGCGCCAATGGGACAGTTTAGGGCGATTTGATAAGAGAGGATTTCTGGCTCATCGTAACCACGAAGGAGTGAAGATGAGACAGAAATCCGGGACCAAACAGAGCCATGACGAGAAGGTTGTCAAAGACATCCGGCGCGCAACCCGCAAACAGTATTCAGCGGAAGAGAAGATCAGGATCGTGTTGGATGGCCTGAAAGGTGAGGACAGGATTGCTGAGCTGTGTCGCCGGGAAGGTATCGCTCAGAGCCTGTATTACAGATGGTCGAAGGAATTCCTCGAGGCGGGCAAGAAGCGTCTCGCCGGCGACACGGCACGAGAGGCGAATTCGACCGAGGTCAAAACCCTGCGTTGTGAATCCCGCGAACTCAAAGAAGTTGTCGCCGAGCAGGCGCTGGAGCTTCGCCTGCTCAAAAAGAGCATGCTCGGGGATGGGGACGACGGACACGGCAAAAAAGAATGATGCAGACCACAAGACCGGATTTCACCAGCGTCTCTCTCAGCGACTGGGCCACTCCTCTGCCTGAAACTCCCGTGGCAGAGATTTGTTTGAAAAGGCACAGGGGATGTGAAGCGCTCCGGCAAACGTGATGTTGGCTTGCATCTTGACGCTTTTTTCCGCCATATGCGCAATAAATCTGCAATCCGGCGCCGTTTTCCGCAGCTAAATGCTTTTCAGCAGGTCTTCACGAGGGTCTTCGAACTGCATCATGTGACGCCAGACGGGTGCGTCGGAGTGGGTCTTGCAACGGGCGCTGGCGGGCGCTCTTCTTTTACTTGTCTGGGAGGACATCTATGACATCCTTTATCAAAGCGGCAGCATTCGCTGCGGCAACTCTTACTGCGCTTCCGGCCATGGCGGATATTGATCCCGTGACCCTGCGTCTGGCGCATGTGGTCAACGAACAGGACGCCTATCACACCGCCGCCGTGAAGTTTCAGGAACTGGTCTCCGAGCGCTCCGATGGCGCGATCACCGTCGAGATTTTCCCGAACGCCACGCTGGGCGACGAGCGCACTTTGCTCGAAGGCATGCAAATCGGCACGGTTGACATGGGCGTGATCACCAACGGTCCTGTCGCGAACTTCCTCGAAGATATCGCCGTTTTCGAACTGCCGTTCCTCTTCCCCTCTCCCGAAGCGGCCTACAGCGTCCTTGATGGGGAAATCGGCCAGGAGCTTTTGGGTCGCCTCGAAGAGGTCAACCTCAAAGGTCTCGCCTATGCCGAGCGCGGGTTCCGCAACCTGACCAATTCGAAGCGCCCGGTGAACACGCCTGCCGATCTCGACGGGCTGCGCATCCGCGTGATGGAAAACCCGGTCTATATCGACAGCTTCCGTGAACTGGGGGCCGACGCGATTCCGATGGCCTGGACCGAAGCCCTGACCGGCATGCAGCAAGGCACCATCGACGGCCAGGAAAACCCGGTCGGTGTGGTCTATTCCTTCAAGCTGAACGAAACCCAGACCAACATGACCATGACGCGCCACACCTACGCGCCCGCGATCTTTGTGATGGGCATGCCGAAATGGACCCAGCTTTCCGAGGAGGCACAGGGCATCATTTCCCAGGCAGCGCAAGACGCCGCCGAATACGAACGCGCCCTTAATGCTGAGCTTGAAGGCGAACAACTTGCGGCGCTCAAAGAGGCAGGCATGAATGTGGTCGAAAATGCGGACCTCTCCGCCTTCTCCGCCGCTGTGCAGCCGGTCTATGACAAATACGGCGAGAAGTTCGGCGACTATCTGCCGCGCATCCAAGAGGCGCTGAAGTAAGATGCTCAAAGGGCTGGCGTGGCTGGACAGAATGGTGGGGACACTCCTCAAACCCGTGATTTTCGCGGGGATGGCAGGTCTGACAGCGGTGATCACGCTTCAGATCGTGTCGCGGGTGTTCTTCACCTCGGTGAGCTGGACGGAAGAGGTCGCAAGATTTCTTCTGATTTGGATCACTTTTCTGGGGGCTGCGCTGGCCTATCAGCAAGGGCGGCATATCGCAGTTACGCTGCTGCGTGACACCCTGCCGCCCGCGTTGCGCCGGATCGTCTCCGGCGCGGCGGTTCTGGTCGCGATCGTGTTCCTTCTGACGCTGGCCAAAATCGGTTGGCAATATATGAACATGCAAAGCTTTCAAAAATCGCCCTCATTGCGGCTCAGCATGACCTATGTCTATGCCGTCATGCCCTTTGCAGCGCTCCTCATGGCCGGGCTGTCGGTGATCGACCTGATCCGGCTTTTGGCCGGAGAGCCGATGCGAGAGGTCCATAGTGAAATCGACAGTGATGTCGATCAGAATACGGCTCAGGAGGAAGCACAATGAGCCTCGTGCTTGCCGGCCTTTTCGTTCTTTTCCTGCTTCTGGGCATTCCGGTCGCCATCGTGATCGGCGCGGCGACCATGAGCGCACTCAACCTGTCGGGCGTGCCTTTGATGGTCGTGCCGCAACAGATGTTCTCCGGCATCAATTCTTTCGCGCTTGTTGCTGTACCGATGTTCATTCTGGCGGGCGATGTCATGGCGCAGGGCGAAATTTCCAAACGCCTCGTGGCCTTCGCCGACAGTATGTTCGGTTTCATCAAGGGCGGGCTCTCTATCGTGTCCGTTCTGGCGGGCATGTTCTTTGCCGCAATCTCGGGTTCCGGTGCGGCGACAACCGCCGCCGTGGGCGCCAGCCTTGTGCCGGAGCTGAAACGCAAAGGATACGATCCGGCGTCGGCCGCCTCGCTCATTGCCGCGTCGGGCACCATCGGCGTGGTGATCCCACCTTCCGTGCCGATGATCATCTATGCTGTGATCGCACAGGAATCCGTGCGCGAGCTGTTTCTGAACGGCTTTATCCCCGGCATTGCCATGGGGGTGGGGCTGATCTTCATTGCGCTCATTCAAGGCCACCGCCGTGCCTATCCGCGTGGGACCGCGTTCAACCTGAAAACCATTGGCCGCACCTTTGTTTCGGCCAGCTGGGGGCTGATGGCGCCGCTGATCATTCTCGGTGGGATATTTTCGGGCATTTTCACCCCGTCCGAAGCCGCCGTCATCGCGGTGGACTACGCCATCCTCGTGTCACTTTTCATCTACCGCGACCTGACCCTGAAACAGCTTTATCGCATCATCATCCGTGCAGGCGTCACCACCTCCGTCATCATGTTCGTGATTGCGGCCTCCTCGATCCTGAGCTGGACGCTCTCAAGCTGGCAGGTGCCGAACCAGATCGCCACTGCGGCACTGTCCTTGTCCTCCAATACCTATGTGCTGCTGCTTCTGGTGATGGCGGTGATCCTCGTGGCGGGCGTCTTTCTTGAAACCGCCTCTGCCCTGATCATCCTGACCCCGATGCTCCTGCCTCTCGCGGCGCAGCTCGGTCTGGGCACCGTGCATTTCGGCATCATCATCGTGGTCGGGCTGGCCATCGGCATGGTCACGCCGCCGGTTGCGATCAACCTCTTTGTCGCCTCCACAACAGCGCGCCTGCCGATCGAACGTATCGCGCGCGCGGTTCTGCCCTATCTCGGGATGCTGTTGTTTGTGTATCTCATGATCGCCTTCGTGCCGATCCTGATCTGAAGCCTGCTCTGCCTCCTGTCCCGCACAGAGACGCCTCACTTGGGCCTCTGTTGAGATCGGAGGGTGTCATGGGGCAGGCATTGGCAAAACTGAGGCTAGGCGCGGAACATTCCGTCGCCGCAAGCGTACACGCCCACCGATCAGAGCACCGGCAACCTGCTTAATGCCTTTGCGCGCACGGGGGCTTTCGCTTGGGACGTTGGCGGGCACGGTCGCGTTTCGCCATTACGAGGGCGAGTTGGGCGCGGATGCTCAGGTGCAGACCGCGACATGGACATTGCGAGTTTCGAGCGGCTCTCCTTGCCATCGGCGACCGGGTCGAGACGTTACTCGAAGAGGTGTTCAAATCCCTGAAATTCGCGCCCGTCCTCCGTGTCGCCCCTATGCACATCCAGGCTGACGATTTCGGAACGGCGCAGATCGCCCGCGTAACCCGAAAGTAAGATCGCCCGATCCCGTAGCCTGCGCCATGTGTAACGTGACAAGACCGGGAGCACCATCAGTGTCCGATCTGCCAGTGACCGGAGAAGGGAGGTGAGCAAGGCCCGCGTTTGCCGCCACGTCATGGCGGCGCAGCTTTGTCGGTCTTTCCGGCGGCTGAGATTTGTCGTAGACTTTCCTCAGGCATGGCGGCGCCAGAGCGCTCGGTCAAGATACCCACCCAAAAGCAAACAGTATAACCAGCAGAGGGCAGAGGCGTGGGCTTTCTTCATTCGATGATCTGCGAGACGGAGGGCATTCAGGCCATCGCGCCGGTGCAATGGCGTTCTTTCGATGAAATGTGCGCGGTCTATTGGCATGCGCGTGCCACGAAGGGGGCAAGCGGGTATTACATTTCGCCTGATCCGCGCATCATGTTGTTTTTCGATGATGTTTCGGATCGTGTTCGAATGGCCGAAGACTCGGATGCCGTCACGACCCGGGGGCGTCCGATGTTGCAGGCGCAATATGTCCCGCCGGGCCGCCCGATGTGGACGCGGTTTTCCGACAATCACAAGTTTTCCCACCTCGATCTGCATTTCAACCGCCGTTGGCTTGAGGCGCGGCTTGGGCCGGTGCTGGGAGAGGCCGGAGCGAAAACCGCGATTCGTCGGCCGGTGGAACGGCAGGACGTGGCGCCTCTGATCGTAATCGGTCACACTTTGGCGCATGAACTGGCTGCGCCGAGCCGTCATCCGCTGTTTGCCGAAAGCCTTGCCATGAGCTTGATCAGCGGGCTTTTAGACCTGTCGGAAGAGGCGGATCTGATCGAATTGGCGTCTGGTGGTCTGACGCCCATGCAAATGCGGCGGTTCAGAGCGCTGGTGGCCGAAAGCGGTGGCGGACGGCTCAGCACGGCCTCTCTGGCCGAGGCGGTGGGCCTGTCGGAAAGCTGGTTTACGCAGGCATTCAAGAAAACAACGGGCAAGACGCCGCTGCAATGGCAGCAGGAACAGAGGATTGCGTTGGTGAAAGAGCTGTTGCTGCGCGCCGATCTGAGCATTGCCGCTGTGGCAGATCGGTTCGGCTTTTCCGATCAGGCGCATCTGACACGTGTGTTCCGCCAATATGAGGGGACGACGCCCGCAGCATGGCGGCGCGAGCAACGGTTGAGTTGACCAAAAGAAATATGAAAAGGCCCCTCCAATGGAGAGACCTTTCGGCTGATAGGCCTGTGCGACAAGGCGGTGCGGCCGTTACCAGCTTTTGCGCAGGGTCAGGCTGATGTCACGACCGGGATT